>JAJQGF010000250.1 GCA_021200695.1 Lachnospiraceae bacterium | reverse complement strand
TTATATGAAATATTAGAAGGCAATTTGGAACATATGCCCAAATCATGTGCTAAAACATTAACTTTAATGAATAATGTAAGCATAATTCCTACTAACTTAGAATTTGATAAGAATCAGTTTGATACAAATAACAGTTTACGTTCACCACGATATAAAATAAACTTGCTAGATCACATTGGTATTAAACATTGTCCTTTATGCCATTGTGAAATTCCTGAACTCATTCAAGGAGCACATATATGGCCTGTAAGTCAAATCAAGAAAAGTCATCTCTCATATGATGAACAATTAGCTCATGCAATAAGCGGTGAAAACGGAATTTGGTTATGTGAGAACCATCATAAGCTTTTTGATGAAAACATGATTACATTTGATAACTCCGGAAAAATAATTATCCACACCTCTGATATCACGGAAAAAAACTTCATTAAGAAAATTACCGAAGAAACTACCCTGCCTGATTATTATTTTTCAGATGGTTTCTTTAAGTATCTTTCTATACGAAACGCTGCTATTTAGCATCAAAACAGCCACCCTTCGTAGTAAATTACTACTAACGAATAGTTGCTGTTTATTTTGGGTTATCGCCATACCAGGCATGCGCCTTATTAGTCTAAACCGTAGTATTTATCAGTATTTCCGGCACATTATGCAAATTTCTCTTTTCCGTTCAATTGGGCGGTAAAAAATAATGTAATTTTTCACTCCAAGTCTGCTTGTGCCCGTGGATAAATTTTCAGAGCATATTTATTATTTTCCATATCCGTTTTTCGTAACGATGATAGGGACATTGCTCTCCTTGCAGGTCTGAGTAATCTGCGCTGTGTTTTTGTCATATCAGTTGTTTACACTTTTCCTGCTTTGTTTATAATTAATTCCGGATAATCTTCGGCGCATTTTTCTATCAAAGAAAGAAATCTCTCTCCGTATTTATTATATTTGCTTTCGCCCACTCCTGAAACATTCAGCATTTCACGCCGGGAAGTGGGCACCTTTACTGCCATATCAATTAAAGCCCTGTCATTAAAAATAATGTATGGCGGCATGCCTTCTTCTCGCGCAATCTCCAACCTCAATTTTCTAAGCTTATCAAACAGTTTGAAACCAACCGACGTAAGTGACTCAAAATCCTTTGTCTTCTTTGTTTTTGTTATTCTCTTATTCTGCTTGTCCTCATCTGTTATTTTGACTAATATAGTGGTTTCAGGATTTTTAAGTTCACTAATATCTCCCAGCTTAATCACCTGATAGTCTCCTACCAGAAGATAACCCTCTGACACCAGCTGTTCAATCAGACGTCTTAAAAGCTTCTTATTGGTTTCAGCCAAAACTCCATATGATTTATAGTCCGTAGCTCCTATTTCCTCCAGCCTTGCTGTCCTTGCGCCTGAAACGGTATCTATAATAATATTTTTTCCAAATCTGCCTCTGGCCTCATACACACAGTTTATTACTTTTTTAGCCGCATCAGTCATATCTAGGGTTTCAAATTCACGCAGACAGTTGCCGCAGTCTTCGCACGGCTTTTCCGGGTTTTCTCCAAAGTATTTTAAAATATAGTTACGCAAGCATTCCGTCGTATAGCAGTATTTCTCCATTATCCTAAGTCTTTGTGCATCACGTTCTTTTACAGTCTCCTTATCAACAGAATCCAACTCAGGCATTTCCTTATGCTCCAATAAAAATCTATTGATAATAATATCCTGCGGTGAAAACAAAAGAATACATTTAGAGTTTAGCCCATCACGTCCGGCTCTTCCTGCTTCCTGATAATAATTCTCTATGCTTTGCGGCATATTGTAATGGATTACGAATCTGACATTTGACTTGTCTATTCCCATGCCAAAAGCATTTGTTGCAACAATAATACTCTTATAATCAAATACAAATTCAACCTGCATGCTCACCAATATAATCCAAAACATATTTGTCCTTATTCTTGGGCTTATCTACCTGAAAAAATAAGTTTTCTCTGTCAAAGCCCGTTACCAGCATATATGGGTCAATCAGCCCCAGAGAACAAACTATATCTTCCCGTACATTTTCTGTAGCTGTCGCTGTAAACGCACTGATAATTGGACGTTTTTCCAATGCTTTTACAAACTCGGCAATCTTCATGTAACTAGGACGAAAATCCTGTCCCCACTGCGAAATACAATGGGCTTCATCCACCGTTATCATTGAAATTGGAATGCTTTTTGCCAATTCAAGAAATCCCTCTGCAGTTAATCGTTCCGGTGCCACATAAATAATTTTATATAAGCCCTGTCTCACTTTACAAACAGTCTTGTAAAACGCGCTTTCAGAAAGAGAACTATTTATAAAAGCCGCCGGAATACCTGCCTCATTTAACGATTTCACCTGATCCTGCATAAGAGAAATAAGCGGAGATATAACCAATGCTATACCCGATAATAATATAGCAGGAATCTGATAGCATACAGATTTTCCGGCTCCTGTTGGCATAACAGACAGAGTATCTCTGCCCGCTAAAATACTATCAATTACGCTTTTTTGTCCGGAACGAAACGAATCATATCCAAATAAGCCCTTCAAAACTGCTTCCGGATTATTGTATTTTTCATAATTTTCAAACCTGCATTCGTAAAAGTCTGTATTATCGTTCATTGCCATCACCCATTTTCATCTTGAGAATACTGCATTTCTTTCTCTTGTATTGTCGCATTAAATAATAGCTGAATAAAATAGTTTTTGATTCCTGCATATGCATAAAAATTCTATGTTCTTCATATTATTTAAAAAGCATCCTGCGAAGGAAACAAAGCATGAAAATTAAAAATAAGTCCACCTTTATTATCTCACTTCTTATTCCGCTGGCAACAGGATTTCTGTCAGCACTGTTCAGCGGCCGCATGTCCTTATATGCAACCCTTAATAAGCCTGCACTAAGTCCGCCCGCATGGATTTTTCCTGTGGTATGGATTATTCTGTATCTTCTAATGGGAGTCTCCTCCTATATTATTTACAGTTCTGGAAATCCCTGCGGCCAAAATGCTTTAAAGGTCTATGCCCTGCAGCTTATATTCAATTTTTTCTGGAGTATACTGTTTTTCAGATTTTCCTTATATCTTTTTGCATTTTTATGGCTTATAGCAATGATTTTCCTCATCTGCGTCATGATTAGTCGATTTTATAAAATCGAGCCTATTGCGGCTTACCTGCAAATACCATACCTGCTCTGGTGTCTGTTTGCAGCATATCTTAACTTTATGATTTACCGTCTTAATTAAAAAGAATGCTTTTAATAACTGATATTTCAGGCAAGATTAGCCTTCGCAGTAATGTCAATAACAGTGAGCCTTGCGACAGCCGTTACATTGAGCGTTTCGTGGTTATATTCAAAATCTCTCGTTGCATCACAGCGTTTCATTATGACTTCGTCAATAGCCCACTGTTTCTCCCTGCCCTCAAGGAATTCGATATCTGCGGCTCCCATCACGCTTTTATATCGCATTGTAACATCCTTCTTTTCCAAAATACATTCCATTTGCAAAGGAATATCCATCTCAAAAGTACATTTACGATGCTTATTCATCAATTCATACTTCCGTCCTGCCATTGCACCATGAACATAGAATTCTATCTGTTTTCCACGGACAAGGTATGCAAAGTTCAACGGCACAATATATGGAAGCTCTCCGTCCGCAAGCCCTATTCTGAGAATTTCGCATTCATCTACTATTTCCAAAATTTTATTAAAGTCTGTTACCTGTCTGTCCTTACGACGCATAATAATTGTCAACTCCTGTCAATATTTTTAATACAACTTATACTTTTCCTCAAATTCATTTACCGGAAGAGGCTTTGAAAAATAATACCCCTGAAAAATATCACAACCCACTGCTTTTAAGTATTCTACCTGCTCCTCCGTCTCCACGCCCTCAGCCACAGTCAGAAGCTTCATTTTCTTTGCCATGTCAATAATTTCCATTAACAATCAGTCTGCTCTTTTCATTTTGCTGTGTTTCCCTGAGAAAGCCCATATCCAGCTTAAGCACATCCACATTTATATCCTTAAGCGTATTTAATGAAGAATAACCGCTTCCGAAGTCATCAATTTCAATGTTAAAACCATACCTCCGCAGCTTTTCAAGTATTATAAGATTTTTTTCAGGCTCCGACATAATCGCAGTTTCCGTAATTTCCAGCTTAAGGTTTATTGGGCTGATACCGTATTTCTCCACCAGCTCAACAAATGTTTTATATATATCTATAAAATAAAAATCCTTCTGTGAAATATTGACTGAAATATGTAAATCCTCACATCCGGCAGCCTTCCATTTCTTCAGCTGTATGCAGGCCTCCTCCCACATATAGAAGTCCAGACGATAAATCAATCCTGTATTCTCCAGCACCTGAATAAATACTCCCGGAGGAAGCATTCCCTTTTCCGGATGCCTCCATCTGACCAATGCCTCCGCGCCCAAAAGCTTCATGCTGTCAGAGGAAATCTGTGGCTGCAGATACATTTGGAACTGCTTTTCCTCAATGGCGGCATCAAATTCGCTAATAATCATATTGCGCTGATGCAGCTCCGACTGCCAGACCTCATCATAATATGAAATAGTCTGCGAATAACTGTCCT
This sequence comes from Lachnospiraceae bacterium, assembly GCA_021200695.1. Classification (GTDB taxonomy): domain Bacteria; phylum Bacillota; class Clostridia; order Lachnospirales; family Lachnospiraceae; genus Acetatifactor. Next base: position 1,556 of record JAJQGF010000250.1, on the reverse strand, counting down.
TAATTTTCTGTATTGCGAGAAGCGCCTTATCGCACATAACAGAAATTTTAGCGTCAGCATCCAGAATACGGTAGACTCCGATATGCAGATGCATCCTGTACACATCTGTCTGAGCAAGCTCCTCCGCCTTACGCGCAAAGCGTATAAACATTTCTTCGCTGTAATCCTCTTTTCTGACGCAGGCAGCAAACATGTCCGAGCCCAATCTTCCAAACACGGAATCGGCCTTCATATTCTGCCTTAACATCTGTGCAATGCTAATCAGAATTTCATCACCGCGCTGCTCGCCGAAAAGCTCATTTACCAATTTAAAATCCTTTATGTTAGTTACAATCAGATACCATTCTGTGTTTGTGTCGTTGCTAAGCCTCTCCCGCACTGTCTCGTAAAACTGCTTGTAGTTAAAAATTCCGGTAAGCTCATCATGTGTGGTAAGATAATGCTCTTTTTTAAGCTTTTCGACAGCTTCAGTTTCATTTTGAATTACAAAATAACAGCCTACATAATACCCCTTTTCATCCAAAAGAGGATTATACTGTATCTCAAGATAAAGTCGTTCCGCATCTTTTTTTCGTTTAACCTTCCACGAAAGCATCTCCTTTGACTCAGCCTTTATTTCAGTGTTCGCTCCCCATTCCTCAAGAAAATCATTTACATGCTCAAATTTTCTGTCTGTGTCAGCCAATCTGCGCGCATATTTATTAATATAAATGCAGGCACCATCCTTATCAAAGCACAGGACGCCTATATCAACATCCTGAATTGAATACGACAGAAGCTTTACCATAAGCCCCTTCGGCACATAAAGCAGCGTAAAATACGCAATGGCAGCCGCCAGAGTAATATACAGAATCGGTGAAATATCAAAGGGAAGAATATCAATAAAACGATACGCTATATTTGCGCCTAAAATAATCACAAGGGAAATAGTAATAAACCCATATTTTTTGCGGTAAAGCTTTACCGTACGGCATATTTTTACGACAAGCGTCAACAAAACCTGCAGAACAAGGAAATATACATAATAAAGATGTATATAATAAATGCCGCTATTATGCACCATAATATTGCAGGCTTCGCCCTGAGCAGTCACAAGCCTCTCCACAGCGAATACATGATGTGTCCAGGAATTTACAAGCATTGATACCGTATCCGCCGTACATGCGGCATAGACCAGCTTTTTTACTATACTAACCTCATCAAATTCCTCCGTATACTTTTGCACAAAGGTAAGCAGCGCAACCACCAGCCAGTCTGTAGATGCCAGATAAATTCCAAATAAAAGAGCCGACAGCCATTCGTTACTCACTACAACTGCAAATGCGTTCCACAGGGCAGTCAAAAGCGCAATGCCAAAAAGCTGTTGGATATAAACTCTGATATCATTTTTAAATTTGTTTAACCAGAAAATTCCCATAAAAAGAACTAATGCCAGGATACAGGACAGCCACAAAAAAAACTCTGCCATTTTGCCTCTCCCTTCCAATAATAATATCGAACTGCCTACTTACAGCTTTCTAAATTATATCGAAAAAATAAAAGCAAAAATTTATAGA
>JAJQGF010000197.1 GCA_021200695.1 Lachnospiraceae bacterium | reverse complement strand
GTATATGGTAAGCCTTTCAAGCGCTTCAGAGGTTCAGCAGCTTCTTCAGGCAGCAGTAGATAAATACGATACTGATGATTTGTTTGAAGTGGAACTGGTGAGGGACTACGACCACGAGTTCAGTGTGCTGACTGCCAACGTAAAAGCTTCAGATGCAGCAGAAGTCGGCATTGGCATAAGCGGAGAAAATACAGAGGGCGGTGTTGCGCAGACTTTATCTGAAATAGCAGAGAACATGACTGCTCAGGGAGAAATGGAGTTTTCAGATTACGAGCTTGGCATTAAGAGTATGGATTTTTCAGAAAAGGTTGAGATAGTCGAGACATACCTTACTTCAGACAGACTTACGTCTTTAGAGGATGCGATAAATGATGTAATAAAAGAGCAGGAGACAGCAGGTGAATACGAGGTGGTATCCGGCGATACGCTTTCCGGGATATCAATAAAGGTAAATATTCCAATTGACAAAATTGTTGAGATGAACAGTGATACCCTTGAGGATGAAAATTCCACCATACGGGTTGGACAGAAGCTTATTATAACTGTGCCCGAACCTGAGCTGTCTGTCGAGCGCATTGAGCAGAATTATTATGAAGAAATTTATGACGCAGATACGATATATATAGACAGGGACGACTGGTATACTTATCAAACCAATGTAATACAGCAGCCCTCCGCAGGTTTCCGTAAAATAGTGGCAGATGTCTATTATGTGAATGAAAAAGAGGTTTCAAGGGAAATCATAAAAGAAGAAATAATTATGGAGGCTGTTCCTAAAATCGTAGAACGCGGCACAAAAATACCTCCGACTTATATAAAGCCGATATCGGGAGGAGTACTCTCCTCAGGATTTGGCAGACGTACTGCACCTACCAAGGGGGCAAGCACATACCACAAGGGTGTGGATTGGGCGGTTTCAACCGGAACACCCGTATATGCATCCTGTGGAGGAACTGTTGTCAAGGCAGGCTGGGGAAGCGGCTACGGATATGTTGTATATATTGACCACGAGGACGGGAGACAGACAAGATACGGTCATTTAAGCAAGGTTCTTGTTAAGGTTGGACAGACCGTAAAGCAGGGCGAGCGGATTGCACTGAGCGGTAACACAGGAGTAAGTACGGGACCACACCTGCACTTTGAAATACTTATAAACGGTACTCAGGTGAACCCGCTTTTGTATCTACAGTAATTTCCTTTACTTTTTTTTCAAAATGTGGTATAAGTGCAGTATAAGATATTACGCTTATAACCCTGAATGAGGTATAGATAGATGGAACAATACGCAATAAAAGGTGGTAATCCTTTAGTAGGCGAGGTGGAGATAGGAGGAGCTAAAAATGCGGCTCTTCCTATTCTTGCTGCTTCTGTTATGACGGACGAGACCATATATATAGATAATATTCCGGATGTACGTGATACAAATGTATTGCTAAGAGCAATGCAGAGCATCGGTGTACAGTGCAGACATGATGGCAGACATAAGGTGGTTCTTAACTCTGCCAATATAACAAATTTAATAGTTGAAGATGAAAATATAAAGAAAATCCGGGCATCGTATTATTTAATAGGTGCCCTTCTGGGCAAATACAGACATGCTGAGGTTACTCTGCCCGGGGGCTGTGACATAGGCTGCCGTGCCATAGACCAGCATATAAAAGGCTTTAGGGCATTGGGGGCAGATGTCCGCATAGAGCATGGCCTTATAAAGACGAAGGCGGACAGGCTTGTGGGAAGTCATATTTACATGGATATGGTAAGTGTGGGCGCCACAATAAACATAATGATGGCTGCGGTTATGGCAGAGGGAATGACTATCATCGAAAATGCTGCAAAGGAGCCTCATGTGGTTGACTCTGCAAACTTTCTGAACAGCATGGGTGCCAATATAAAAGGCGCAGGTACTGACGTGATTCGTATAAGAGGAGTAAGCAGACTTCACGGAACAGAGTATACTATTATACCTGACCAGATTGAGGCAGGCACTTTTATGTTTGCCGCTGCGGTAACAAAGGGAGATGTAACCGTAAAGAGCATAATACCAAAGCACCTTGAGTCAATTACTGCTAAGCTGCTGGAAATCGGTTGCGAGGTTGAAGAGGCTGACGATTGTATACGTGTGGTTGCGTCAAAGCCGCTTCAGCATACGCAGGTAAAAACCCTTCCATATCCGGGTTTTCCTACAGATATGCAGCCGCAGATAACGGTTGCTCTGTCTCTGTCAAGAGGAACAAGCATTGTTACAGAGAGTATTTTTGAAAATCGATTCAAATATGTCGATGAGCTTACGCGTATGGGCGCAAGTATAAAGGTAGAGGGAAATACAGCCATAATTGATGGAATTGAAAAATACACCGGCGCAAGTATTTCTGCACCTGATTTAAGGGCAGGAGCGGCACTTGTGCTTGCGGCTCTTTCTGCGGAGGGCTACACAACTGTTGATGATATAAGATATATTCAGCGGGGTTATGAGGACTTTCATATTAAGCTTCACGGGCTTGGCGCACAGATAGAGCTGGTGGAAAGTGAGAGGGAATATCAGAAATTTAAGTTAAAAACGGGCTGAATGGTTACCTTGATTTTAATGATATTTTGTATGACTACTTGACAATACCCTTAGGACATAGTATTGTATTTGTGTCAGATAATTTAATATAGTATTTTGTGTCATATGGCACAGAATCATCTCTTATTCAGAGTGGTGGAGATACATAGGATCGAAGAAGCCACGGCAACCCCGGAGACGGAAGGTGCCTGCCTGAGCGAGTAAAATGTCGAACAATAAGAGGATTTGGTAATGTTAGTCGGGTCCGCTTATAGCAAGCGGACTTTTTGATATTTCAAAAGAATAAAAGGAGAGACGAAACTATGGAAAAACGTTTATTTACATCTGAGTCAGTTACGGAGGGTCATCCGGACAAAATATGCGATGCCATATCCGATGCCGTGCTTGATGCGTTGATAGAGAAGGACCCCTTCAGCCGCGTAGCATGTGAAACCTGCACAAACACAGGCTTTGTGCTTGTAATGGGAGAGATAACGACTAAGGCAGTCGTAGATATTCCCGAAATTGTAAGGAAAACCATTATTGATATAGGATATGATTCTTCCGAAAAGGGTTTTGACGGCAATACCTGCGCAGTTATGGTATCGCTGGACAAGCAGTCAACGGATATTGCAATGGGAGTTGACAAGGCTCTTGAGGCAAAGGAAAATACCATGACAGATGAGCAGCTTGATGCAATCGGGGCGGGAGACCAGGGCATGATGTTCGGTTATGCGGTTAATGAGACAGAGGAGCTTATGCCATATCCGATTTCTCTTGCGCATAAGCTTGTAAGACAGCTCACTGAGGTTCGTAAGAACGGAACCCTCCCGTACCTGAGACCTGATGGAAAAAGTCAGGTGTCGGTTGAATATGACGCAAACGGTAAGCCTATGAGACTTGAAGCTGTAGTTCTGTCGACACAGCATGACGAAAAGGTTACACAGGAACAGATACATGAGGATATTAAAAAATATGTATTTGAGCCGGTGCTTCCCAAGGAAATGCTTGACGGGAACACGAAGTTTTTTATCAATCCTACGGGGCGCTTTGTTATCGGTGGTCCTAACGGAGACAGCGGAGTTACCGGACGTAAAATTATTGTTGATACCTATGGCGGATATGCCCGTCACGGCGGTGGTGCATTTTCAGGAAAGGACTGCACAAAGGTTGACAGAAGCGCCGCATATGCAGCCAGATATGTTGCTAAGAATATTGTGGCAGCGGGACTTGCAGAAAAATGCGAGATACAGCTCTCGTATGCGATAGGTGTTGCACAGCCAACCTCAATTATGTTGGATACCTTCGGAACCGGCAGATTGTCAGATGAAAGAATGGTTGAGATTGTTCGCGAGTGCTTTGACCTCAGACCGGCAGGAATTATCAAAATGCTTGATTTGCGCAGACCCATCTATAAACAGACCTCTGCATACGGTCACTTTGGACGCACGGACGTAGAGCTGCCATGGGAAAAGACTGATAAGGCCGATTTATTAAGAAAATACCTTTGAACCACGGAATTTTAGAAAAAGCTGAATAGATTTTGCAATAAAAATAATTTTGTCGTTATCTTTTTGTGATTAGGACTTGAAAATACACACGAAATATCGTATATTATTCATATATATTAAACCTAAGACTCGTCGGAGGACAAAAACATGACAAAAGCAGAAATTCTTAAAAAAGAAATTTTAAGGCAATATCGCAGTGTTCGCCAGTTTGCACTTGAGATGAACATACCTTACAGCACTTTGGTAACTGCGCTTGAGAGAGGCATTGAAGGCATGGCTTATGGCACTGTAATCAGAATTTGTGATAAATTAAGCTTGAATCCCGTTGATTTTTCATCTCTTGAGAAGGACACAATACTCAGTGAGCAGCTCCTTGAAAACCGTGTGATGCAGTATTATATAAGGTTAAATCAGGAGGGCAGAGATAAAATACTTGAGCTTATGGACGATTTCGTTCAGATTGATAAGTACAGGGCAAGAGGAAAGAAAAACAAATAATAAAAAAGCTTCCTAATTCGTTTGAAGATGGAAGCTTTTATTATTAAATAAATAAGAGAGTATCAGCAGTATCCATTGAAAATCATTCCACTGTATGCGCTGGTGGAATAAGGATTTACAAAATTGTGTCCCGGATTCTTATAAGCTACTATTGTTCGCTCTACATAATCCATCGGGTTTAATGATACCTGATTGCTTTTTCTCAAAAGATTGACGGAGAAATCCCTTATATAATCAAATGTCTGCGAAGCATCCTCCGATTCTGAGACAACCTGTCGCAGATGCTTTCTGTCAATATTAATCAGACCATCGTCCTGAACGGACAGGCCTGTCTTGTCAAAAGAATCACTGTACAGCCGTGCAATTCCACTTAATTCCTTAACAAGCCGTCCGCTGCGAGGCTGAGAATCAAGGTATGAGGAGGCTGCCTGAATAAAATTATTGTAGCCTCTGATAAGGTAGGATACATTGTCTGTGAGTGACTCAATGTCAGTCTTGAGGCCTATTTTCACGGGCTCGTTTGTCGGGCTTATGCCTTTGAGCTGTACCTCAAAAAGATTTCCTATACTAAAGCTGTTTGAGGACGAGGAATTCTCCACACCGTTTATAAGAAAGCTGGCGTTTGAAGCATTGCGGCTTGTATAGTCAAGCCCGAAATAATCCACCATTCCGGAGGCTTTGCTAGTGCGGTCATCTGTTACCGTAAAAATCTGTGTCCTGTCATTGGAAAGCCCTGAGGCATCTGATGTAAGACGCAGAGAGGTACGACCCTCTGACGCTGCGATAGAAGCAGCTATACCGATATCTGAATTGTTTATCAGACGAACAAGGCGCTCTTGAAGCTCAATATTGGTTTCATTTTCACCTATGGAAAATTGAAATTCATAGTTCATATCATTGATAGCAACATCGAAGGAATATGTGTCGGCGGGAAGTCCAATCTGACCGTCGGCAGGGAGAAAAAGTCCTAAATTTTCCTGTGATGAAGCCAATGAACGTACCTCCAAATCAAAGCTGGGTACTTTGTCATCAGGATTCTCTGAGCCTGTATATGTAACTGCTGCAATATCTTCATCTGTGGAATATGCACTCTTTTTATCAAAAAGTCCATTATCATCGAGGCCGCCTAATTGAGCAATGGTATTGCGCAGCTCTCTTGCACCCTCTTTAAGTTCAATGGCATACTGCTGTGTATCACTGCTGGTCGTAGGAAGATACCACGGAGATTCCTTATTTATTTTGACAATGGAATTATATATACTGCGAAGCTCACTGTTTTTATGAGTATCAAAGCGGGTAATACTCTTAGGAGTGTAGGTTGTAAGATAATTGTTATAAATCGTATCCATAACAGCACTCATTGTCACGCCTCCCCTCTTCCATGATTGTAGGACAAAAAGCACAATTATAAAATGAATCTCAGGTGGGAAAGTTGAAAATCCGTTTTCAACCGTACAGTAACCCACTCTTATAATCTGAATATATCATAGAAAAAAGCAATAAACAAGACTATTTTAAAGAAAAAGCAATTTTAATTTAGGCATTGTTACTATGTAAACGCTGAATAGCGAGTACCTTGATTTTTTAAGAGCCGTGTTACGACTCCTTGGTTTTCTTTCTTATATTTTCA
>JAJQGF010000276.1 GCA_021200695.1 Lachnospiraceae bacterium | reverse complement strand
ATAGAGGTGATTGGTTCACACCTCTATAGTGCTGTTCTGCAAAAGACCATACTTTGACGGTGCATTAAGCGCCGCCGTCTCAAAGGCAAACTGCAGAATGCTGCTGTCATCCATAGCCTGTCCGACTTCTCTCTCCATAGAGGTTACAAATACATTATTTACAAAAAAATATCCGCCGATTCCAAATGCTGCAGCCATAATTATAATGCTGCACAGCAATATTTTATATGAAAATTTCATTGCAGTCTCCTATATTTCAAGCCGGTATCCCACCTTGTAGACTGCAACAAGATTATGAGTCCAATCAAGCTTACGCCTGAGTCTCTGTACATGCAGCTCAAGTGTCCTGCTGTCCGCAAAATACTCATCCTCCCAGACCTTTTCATACAATGTTTCCTTAAACAAAGCAACATTTTTATTCCGTATAAACAATAAAAGGAGCCCGTATTCCTTGTTTGTGAGCACTACCGGTCTGCCGTCCTTTGTCACCTTTCTGGCTATGGTATCCACCACCACATCGCCCGCCCGAAGAATGTTTTCCGATTTGTGGAAGCGTCTGAGTACAACCTCCACTCTGGCAATCAGCTCTACCACATCGAAGGGCTTTACCAGATAATCCTCCGCGCCAAGCTTAAGCCCCTTTACCTTGTCCCTGACATCATTTTTTGCCGTTATAAATATAACCGGCACGTTTAAGGGTCTTATATACTCCATAATATCAAATCCGTCCGCACCCGGAAGCATTATATCCAAAAGTATCAAATCAAATTTTTCATGCTCAATAAGCTCTATGGCCTTAAGTCCGTCCTGCACACTTTTGCAGCTATAACCTGCCTCAGACAAATTTATGTCAATAAGGTCACAGATTGCTTTTTCATCATCAACAACAAGTATTTTAATCATTTTACTTCTAACAGCTCCTCATTCCATCCCCAATATTCACGTATCCTCCTTACCATTTTCTCCATGGTGTCCTCCTCAGTGCATTGATACGTGTTCTGAAAATCCCCGTCCATATCAAAGCCGCCGGTTCTCTGATAGTATATAGAGCACTTGCAGCCTATATCAAGCTCTCCGCCATCCCCCTCGTAGCTGTATCTCGCAAGTATCACAATGTCCTTAAGGCCATCACCGTCCAAATCCTTTCCACTGCTCACTCCTCTCAGGGAATACAGATTATCGTAATCTCCCATAGGCTGGAAGCTCCACACGATATTACCCTGCTCGTTTACCAGAAATACCATAAGCACATCATACTGCGATATTTCTGCAACACCCGGAACCACCTTAAGTCTGCCCAGCTTTTCAAAATTTCTCATATAACTCTGCTCTTCAAACACCTTGAAGCCATTTTCCAAAAGCTCTTCCAGCGTTGTTGCAGTGTATAAATATTCCACCGACTGTCCGTCACGCACATATGATATAATACTGTTTGCACTCTTATTCATATCGAATCGGTTCAGCTTCTCGGATATTCTGTAATCCCTGTAAAATTCCTTATCCCTTTGAAACAGGACATCCCCAACCTTATAGGGCTTGTCAGTATAATCGCCCTCAGAATTTACGCATGTTGTAATAATAATGATATCGGAATATCCATCCGTATTTACATCCGCAAATGCAATTGAGGCAAGGTCTGTTACAGGCTGTTCTAATTGTCCCCTCACGAGATTGTTGGTCTCAAGCTGATTAGTCTTATACAAAATATTACCTTCAAAATCAGCAATAAAAATTGCAATTCTGCTGTATTCCGTTTCTATGGCCGGAATAATATTTACCTCCTCCGTGCCAAATGATTCCATAATATAAGGAAATACCTGTTCCTCAAATATTCTGTAGCCGCTCAGCTCTATATCGGAAACTGTTTCAATCTCCTCAAAACGGGAAATGTATTCCCGATATTCCCTAAGAACCATTTCGTCCGAAGTCTCCTCCTGTGCATCAGCATTTATACCACATAAACAAAATGCTGCGGCAATGCGCATCCGCCACATCTTCATCCTTTGTGCCCCCATGTTTATACTGTTAATTTGCCACAGAAAGAGTATATCATTTTAATTTTTTTGACTCAATGCTTTTGAAAAAATGATGCAAAAAGTATGCAAAAAAAGGAGATGAACGCATAATTTCAATGCGACATCTCCTTAACCTCCATTACAGCCTTTGCCTTATATTAAACTGTATTTATACCGCTATTTTACAAGGCGAGCCGTCTCTCTCGCTATTGCAAGCTCCTCATTTGTAGGAATTACCATAACCGTAGTCCTGCTGTCCGGTGTGGAAATAACAATATCCTCTCCGCGCTTATGGTTTGCCTCCTCGTCAATGGTAACTCCGAGATATCCGAGATATTGGCATACCCATGTGCGCACCAGAGCTGCATTTTCTCCTACTCCCGCAGTAAAGCATATAACATCAACGCCATTCATGGCTGCGGTATATGCTCCTATGTATTTTGCTACCCTGTAGCAGTAGGTTTTAAGGGTGCGTGTAGCATTAGGATTTCCCTCATTGTGACCTGCTTCAAGGTCGCGGAAATCACTTGAAAGATTATCTGAAAGTCCCTGTACTCCGGATTTCTTGTTCAGAATTGTCATAATCTCATCAATGCTCTTTCCCTCCTTATGGGCAATAAACTCAATAATTGCAGGGTCTATGTCACCTGAACGGGTTCCCATGATAAGCCCCTCAAGAGGTGTAAGCCCCATAGAGGTATCAACGCATTTGCCGTTCTTTACAGCAGATATGCTGGCGCCGTTTCCAAGATGGCATACAATAATTTTAAGAGCCTCATAATCCTTTCCAAGGTCCTCCGCCGCCTTCTTTGATACAAACGAATGGCTGGTGCCATGAAAGCCGTATCTTCTAATCTTATATTTCCTGTAATAATCATAGGGGAGTCCGTACATATATGCTTCCTCAGGCATTGTCTGATGGAAGGCGGTGTCAAATACAGCCACCATAGGAGTCTCAGGCATCAAAGCCTTGCATGCGTTAATACCTATGAGATTTGCAGGATTGTGCAGAGGTGCCAAATCATTGCACTCTTCAATCGCCTTAAGCACATCTTCGTTTATAATGGTGGAAGCGGCAAACTTCTCCCCGCCGTGAACAATACGGTGACCTACCGCACCAATCTCGTCAAGACTCTTTACGACTCCTGTGGACGGATTAGTAAGCGCCTCCAGCACAAGTCGAATGGCTTCGGTATGGTCAGGCATGGGAGTCTCGGTCTCCTCCTTTGCGCCGCCTGCAGGTGTGTATGAAATCCGGCTTCCATCGATGCCGATTCTCTCACAGAGACCCTTTGCGATACACTGCTCTGTATCGGAATTGATAAGCTGGAATTTCAGTGATGAACTTCCACAGTTGATAACTAATATATTCATTGGAAAAGCTTCCTTTCTTTATATGTATTCACTAATATGATAACAGCCTATACCAGCTGTGCCTGTACAGCGGTCAGCGCTACTACACCGACTATATCCTCCCATGAGCAGCCGCGTGAAAGGTCGTTTACAGGCTTCGCAATCCCCTGAAGCATAGGACCGTATGCCTCTGCGCCGCCAAGTCTCTGAACCAGCTTGTAGCCGATATTGCCTGCGTCAAGATTAGGGAATATAAGCACGTTTGCCTTGCCTCCGACAGGACTTCCGGGAGCCTTTGATTTAGCAACACTCGGAACCAAAGCTGCATCAAGCTGAAGCTCTCCGTCAAGCACAAGGTGCGGATACTGCTCTTTGGCTATCCTGGTTGCCTCTACAACCTTGTCTACAAGGGCATGCTTTGCACTTCCTTTTGTTGAATGGCTCAGCATTGCTATGACAGGCTTTGGCCCGATTAGGGACTTAAAGCTTCTTGATGAGGAATCCGCGATTGCTGCAAGCTCCTCAGCCGAAGGGTCCTGATTAAGACCGCAGTCTGCAAAAAGGAATGCTCCGTTCTCACCTAACTCCTTAAACTGCGTATCCATTACAAAAAATGCCGAGACAAGCTTTACTCCGGGCGCTGTCTTAAGAATCTGAAGCGCAGGTCTTAAGGTATCTGCAGTTGAATGACATGCGCCTGCAACCATACCATCCGCATCATTAGCCTTAACCATTACGATTCCGAAGGTAAGATTATCCTTTAAAAGTATCTCTCTTGCCTGTTCAGGCGTCATTCCCTTCGCCTTCCTAGCCTCATACAGAACATTTACATAGTCGTCAAGTCTGGAGGTAGTCTTGGGATTAACAATCTTAACACCATCAAGGTCGATTTCCAGCCATCCGGCACCATCCATAATCTTTTCTTCATCGCCTATCATAACGATGTCAGCAATGCCCTCCTCCATCAGCTTCGCTGCTGCCAACAGAGTTCTCTTATCATTTGTTTCAGGCAGTACGATTGTTTTTCTGTCGAGTCTTGCTCTTTCCTTAATCATGTCAATGTATGACATATCCCTATTCTCCTTTCCGGCGGTTTTCCCGCTTTAAAATCTGTTATTCCGCGCTGTTTTCGCGTATCGTTTGTAAAAATCATGCTTAACAAACGGAGATATTTATATTATACTAAATATAAACTTAAGAGACAAGGCAAATTTAGTTCTTTTGATGTATCTTTTTTTATACATATACGGAGGTGGAATATGAAAGTTAATGCAGTCATAGCGGAATACAATCCATTTCACAACGGTCACAAATACCATCTTGATGCCTCTGTTCAGAAAACCTCTGCCGATTATACGATAATAGTTATGAGCGGCAACTTTGTCCAGCGCGGTGCGCCCGCCATAGCGGAAAAATACCTGCGAGCCAGGGCCGCCCTGTTAAACGGTGCGGATTTAGTAATAGAGCTTCCTGTATTTTATGCAGCTTCAAGCGCGGAATATTTTGCCACCGGCGCGGTTACGCTTATAGATAAGCTTGGTGTCGTTGACGCTTTATGCTTTGGAAGTGAATGCGGGGAAATCTCCGTTTTAAACCGCATCGCACAGATTCTTTTAAATGAGCCCGAGGAATACCGCGCATATCTTAAAAATTACATGCGGCTGGGACATTCCTACCCTATTTCCCGGACTAATGCTTTGATTCAGTACGACCCTAGTCTCTCAGACTGGAGAAATGTATTGTCCACACCCAACAATATTCTGGGAATAGAATACATAAAGGCTCTGTCAAGGCGTAAAAGCAGTATAATTCCCACCACTACAATAAGAGCCGGCTCAGACTATCATGATATACGTATGGGTAAAAACCAGTCCTCTGCAAATGCAATACGTGTAGCCCTCTCCTCCGGGCAGGATATGGACTTTCTTCACGGGCAAATGCCTGACAGTGCATTTGAAATTTTGAAAAAGGGGCTCAGCGAAATTCCAATGATGATTTCGGACGATTTTTCCGAGAGTCTGTACTATAAGCTCTTAAATGAAAAAAATACGGGCTACACAAAGTATTTTGATGTATCTCCCTCTCTGTCGGACAGAATATTAAAACACATATATGAATACAAGTCCTTCTCAGAATTCTGTAATATTTTAAAGAGCAAGGATATGACCTATACAAGAATAAGCCGCTGCCTTCTTCACATTCTTCTTGATATGACCAATGAAAGCTTCGAGGAATGCAAGGCACTTGGTTACACTCCGTATGCAAGGGTTCTCGGATTTAAAAATGCTTCGTCACCTTTGCTTTCAAGTATTAAGAAAAATTCCGAAATTCCTCTTATAACCAAGCTTGCGGACGCAAAAGCCGTTTTATCGGACGGCGCTTTCAGAATGCTCGAAAACGAACTCAGAATGAACAATATATACCTTAGCGCCGCCGCATTAAAGAGCGGCACAAATCTTAAAAATGAATTAAGCACCCCCATTGTAATTGTATAGGGATGCTTAAGCAGCTCTCATATCTAATTCTTAAAGCTGTGAATCGGTGCGGGAATCCTCCCGCCCCGGTTTATAAAATCATCACAGGAAAATTTGTTCACGGGCATGATTGGCGCATAACCCAACAGACCGCCAAACTCTACAGTCTCTCCGACTCCCTTTCCTGTTACCGGAATTATGCGCACTGCAGTTGTCTTCTGGTTCACCATCCCTATTGCCATTTCATCTGCAATTATTCCTGAAATCGTAGTTTCCTTTGTATCCCCCGGAATTGCAATCATATCCAATCCCACAGAGCAGACGCAGGTCATGGCCTCCAGCTTATCC
>JAJQGF010000075.1 GCA_021200695.1 Lachnospiraceae bacterium | reverse complement strand
ATGCAAACCGTAATATAATGTTATTAAATATTTCAATGCGAACCTTGAGTACATACCTATCGCATGGTACGTCTGACATTGCGCAGTTTCTATGATAAATGTGTGGTTTGCTGATTCCGCAGTCACCACCGTGTGTGGTTTTGATGCATTCTGTTGATATCCAGCGTCTGTCTCCGAAAACGATATATCCAATTGTATAATGGTCTGGTACTGTCTGCATGGTAAGGCATAGAAGCTTCCTTTCAAAATACATTGGAGGATGGATATAATACTGTTCTGATGAACCGGGGAAATAATATATCCGGAGGTCAGAGACAAAGAATCGCCATAGCAAGAGCAATACTGAAAGCTTCGCCAATACTTCTTTTGGATGAGGCTGCTTCGGCGCTTGACAATGAAGCTGAGCAATATATATCTGATGCAATCAATAATATGAAGAATAAGAAAACCGTTATTGTGCGAGTGACAGCAGTCTTGTTTCAGGCGGAGCAATGAGATATTGATATTTGGAATTCAAAAAGGGTGGGTACTTGTATTTTGATTTTTACTATGATACCATATATTCAATTATAAGACAATAGTCGTAAATACTACGGCGGACGAGGCCGTTATGTACTGTGGCAGGGCGGATATTTAAAGGGTGTTGGCAATGCGTTTAAGGATGGGCTGATACTGAAATCTAAATAAACAGGAAATGACAAAGGCCTGTGAGAAAAAACGGGATTGTGGGAGAAAATATGGAAGTTACGTTGCAGAATCTTACAAAAAGCTTTCCGAACCGGAACAGAAAAAAACAAGAGGATGTTATTGCCGTAGACAATCTTAATTTTAAAATTCCTGACGGTAAGCTTATAGGTCTGCTTGGCCCTTCAGGCTGTGGAAAGAGCACTACGCTTAATCTGATAAGCGGTTTGCTTAAGCCTACGGGCGGCAGGATATTTTTCGGTGAGGAGGATGTTACCGGGCTGCCTCCTGAGAACAGGGGCATAGGTCTGGTATTTCAGAATTATGCGTTGTACCCGCATCTTACCGTGAAAAAAAATATTTTATTTCCGCTGCAGAATCTAAAGGGCAGGGACAGGCTTACGAAGGAGCAGATGCTTACAAAGGCATACGAGGCGGCAAGGCTTGTACAGATTGATGAGCTTATGGACAGAAAGCCGGCAGAGCTTTCCGGAGGACAACAGCAGAGGGTTGCGATTGCAAGAGCATTGGTTAAAATGCCGAGAGTGCTTTTGCTGGATGAGCCGCTTTCCAACCTTGATGCGCGCTTAAGGCTGCAGACAAGGGAGGAAATCAGAAGAATTCAGAGGGAGACAGGAATTACTACTATTTTTGTAACGCATGACCAGGAGGAGGCGATGAGCATCTCCGATATGATTGTGGTTATGAAGGAAGGTGTCATCCAGCAGATAGGCAGACCGCAGGAGGTTTATGATAACCCAGCAAACCTTTTTGTCGCAAGGTTTCTTGGAACACCTCCGATTAATGTGTTTGACGGTCAGGTTAAGGAGAATAAGCTATATATAGGCGGGGATGCTGTCCTTGACGTAAAGGGAGTGCGAAACGGAAGGGTATATGCTGGCATAAGACCGGAAGGCTTTATATTAAGAGTGGATGGTCCGTTATGCTGCGGCCTTGACAGAGTGGAGGTCATGGGAAGGGATATCAGTGTGGTTTCCTGCAACAGCGCTTCCTTAAATGGCGCAGTCCGTTCAATAATTAATACTGACAGCAATGTGGATACTGAGGCACAAAATGTCAGATTTGCCCTGAAGCCCTCAAAGGTGCTGTTATTTGACAGAGAGACTGAAGCCAGGCTTTACGCCGAGCCGTGATTGTGAGAGGTTGGATTATGATTAAAAAAATAAAAGGCAGCAGTCTTAAGGGCTGGCTGTATCTTTTGCCGGCAATCCTTTTTCTGGGCTGCTTTATGGTATATCCGCTTATAGATGTTTTTGTTTACTCTTTTGAGGAGGGCTATAATTCTGCCTCCCAGACCTATTTTGGGGTTGGTTTGTATAATTATTCATATGTTCTGCATGACCCGTATTTTCTGCAGGCAGTTAAAAACACATTTATTCTCGTGATAATTACAGTGCCCTTATCAACGGGTATTGCATTGTTAATTTCCGTGGGACTCAGTTCAATTAAATTCCTGAGAAATCTTTTTCAGACTATTTATTTTCTGCCCTATGTGACAAACACGCTTGCCGTGGGCCTTGTTTTTATGATTTTATTTAAAAAGACTCCTTACTCGGACGGATTGGTGAATATGCTTATAAATCTGTTTGGCGGAGACAGCATTGATTTTATAGAAGGACCGTACCCGGCTAAAATGTTTGTGCTGTGCTTTTACACGGTATGGGTAGTCCTGCCTTTTAAGATACTGATTCTCACCAGCGCGATTTCCTCTGTGAATCAGGATTATTATAATGCCGCAAAGGTGGATGGAACATCAAAATTAAGAACATTTATGAGAATTACTCTTCCAATGATATCGCCCATGCTCTTTTATCTTGTCATTACAGGCTTTATCGGTGCATTTAAGGCATACAGTGATGTGGTTGCATTGTTTGGGACAGACCTTAATGCGGCGGAGATGAACACGATAGTAGGATATGTATACGATATGCTTTACGGAGACAGCGGCGGTTATCCGTCCTATGCATCAGCGGCAGCCATTATCCTTTTTGCCATTGTGCTTACGATAACCTGCATAGAACTTATGATAAGTAAGAAAAATGTCCACTATTAGTCAGAAGAAAGGCAAGAGCATGAATGACAGGCTTGATTATAAAAAAATTGAGGCATCAGCCAAAACACGTAAATCTCTGCTGAGCACGGTCACATATATATTGCTGGCCGTGTGGGCGGTTATAGTAATTTTTCCCTTCTATTGGATGCTTTTGACCTCGGTAAAAAGCTACAGCGCGTACAGCTCGGAAGCTGTGCCGGCTTTTTTTACACTGTCGCCCACATTGCAGAATTATGTCGATGCATTCACCTCTGTTCCGTTGGGCAGGTATTTTCTGAATACGGTAGTTTTTACTGCTGCGACAACTGCCATAATGCTTGTGGTGATAACGCTTGCCGCATTTGCTTTTGCCAGGCTTGAATTTGCGGGGAAAAATATCGCGTTTATATTTTTTCTATCGCTTATGATGATTCCGACAGAGCTGGTAACCATAACGAATTTTGTTACGGTCACGAATCTTAACCTTAGAAATACCTTCACAGGCCTTATTCTGCCCTCAGTCACCTCCATATTTTATATTTATCTTCTCAAGGAGAACTTTGAACAGATACCGGACAGTCTTTATTATGCGGCGAAGGTGGATGGAACGTCAGATTTAAAATATCTGCTCAAGGTAATGCTCCCTATATCAAAGCCCACAATAATAACAATAACAATACTTAAGGTAATAGAATGCTGGAACTCCTATGTGTGGCCCAGACTTATCACTGACGACGAGAATTATTTTCTTGTGTCAAACGGCATTCAGGAGATAAGGGAGAATGGCTTCGGACGGGAGAATATACCCGCGATGATGGCGGCAGTAGTCGTTATCTCCGCGCCCCTTATAATTTTGTTCCTGATATTCCGCAGACAGGTTATGGAGGGAGTGTCAAGAGGAGGTACAAAGGGATGAGAGGATTGTGCAGAAGCCGGCTGAGGATTATATTGACGGTGCTGATGATTGGCTGTGCCGTTTCGCTCACAGGCTGTCACGGTTCAAAGGGGCTTGAGGAATTTGAAATACCGGAGGAGTTTGATACATCGAGGCAGTATGAGATTACATTTTGGGCAAAAAATGATACCAACAAAACTCAGACGGCAATTTATGAGAAGGCTATAGCTGATTTTGAAGAAATATATCCGAACATAACCGTAAATCTGAGACTGTACACGGATTACGGCAAAATTTATAATGATGTCATAACCAACATTTCCACCAATACGACACCTAATGTATGCATAACCTATCCTGACCATATTGCGACATATTTGACGGGTACAAATCTTGTTGTGCCTCTTGACGGGCTTTTGTCTGATGAGAAATATGGTCTGGGAGGCAGCGAGGTCAGGTTCGCTTCACCCACGGTGGAGGAGATAATTCCTGAATTTTTGGAGGAGTGCTCATTTGGAGGTCATTATTATGCTGTACCGTATATGCGTTCGACAGAGGCATGCTATGTAAACAAAACTTATGTAGAGGAGCTTGGGTATACACTTCCTGATATGCTGACATGGGACTTTATATGGGAGGTATCAGAGGCGGCATTGGCGCAGGATGCCGATGGAAATTACAAGGTAAACGGGCAGAAGGTATTGATTCCGTTTATATATAAATCCACCGACAATATGATGATACAGATGTTAAAGCAGAAGGGCGCAGGCTATTCAAATGATGATGGTGATATTCTTATTTTCAATGATACGACAGGGGCTCTTCTTTATACTATTGCAGAGCATGCCGGCAGCGGGGCATTTTCTACCTTTAAAATATCCGGATATCCTGCAAATTTTCTTAATGCGGGACAGTGTATATTTGCAATAGACTCAACAGCCGGTGCTACATGGATGGGGACTGATGCGCCACTATCGGACATCAGTGCAGACAAATTTGTTGATTTTGAGACGGAGGTTATGGTTATTCCGCAGTTTGACACTGAAAATCCGTGCATGATATCACAGGGACCCTCTGTATGCATCTTTAATAAGGCTGACTCACAGGAGGTTATGGCATCATGGCTTTTTGCGCAATATCTGCTTACCGATGATGTTCAGATAGCTTATTCCGAGACGGAGGGGTATGTGCCTGTAACATCTAAGGCACAACAGTCGGACACATATCAGAGCTATCTGTCAGCCTGTGGGCAGGATAACTCAACATACTATGAAGTTAAAATAAAGGCAGCGCAGCTTCTTTTGGATAATATTGATAATACCTTTGTGACTCCGGTTTTTAACGGCTCTACATCACTTCGCGATGCGGCGGGGCAGATGATTGAAAATACGGTGAAATCAGTTAGAAGAAAACAGACGGTGGACGATGCATATATTGATACACTTTACAGTGACGTTACCTCTCTCTATCGTCTTGACCAGCTTGAAGGCAGCGCTGTTGCATCGGGAAAGGCAGAGCTGGGAGAGCTTCCGGCTACAGCAGTAATTCTGCTGTCTGCGTTAGGCGGAGCATGGGTGCTTATTATTATTTATGCCTTTTATCGCAGGATAAGAGCGCGCCTTAGACGCTCACACCAAAATAAATAGAAATAATACTATTGATTTATTGATATTTTACGGTATAATGTACGCGTAGGCAATGAGCAGCGCAGATTCGCTAAGACCGCGAAGCGGGAACGAGCGACGCTGCGAAGTAAAGCAGAAAATGGAGGAGAAAAATGAAGAAATTTACGGCATTATTAATGTCACTGGCACTTGCAGCTGCTTTGGCAGGCTGCGGTTCGTCAGAAGGCGGGAACGAGACAAGTGCGGCAGCAGCCACATCGGCAGCCGCTGAGACATCAGAAGAGGCAGCTAAGGACTCCAATGCAGCAGAGGTATCATCAGCTGACGAGGATGTTAAATCAGATGGTGTTATGACCTATGAGGAGTATGTAGCAGCAGAGCTTGACACAGAGGTTGTCATTGAGACTTATGTTCAGGCAAAGCAGTCATGGTGGAAGGATACAGCTACCATTTATACTCAGGATTATGACGGCGCTTATTTCATCTACAACATGGCGTGCTCTGAGGAGGAATATGATAAGCTTGCAATAGGAACAAAGATTAAGGTTACCGGATTCAAGTCAGAGTGGTCAGGCGAGGTAGAGATTATTGACGCGACCTTTGAGCTTGAAGAGGGAAGCTATATTGCAGAGGCGGAGGATGTTACGGCGCTTCTGGGAACGGACGAGCTCATTGATAACCAGAATAAGTTTGTAGCCTTCAAGGGAATGACTGTAGAGGCAGCAGGACAGGATGCTGACGGAAATGACCTGGCATATCTGTATAGCTGGGATGGCTCAGGTCAGGACGGGGACGACCTTTACTTTAACGTATCTCTTGACGGAGAGACCTATACATTTACAGTTGAATCATATCTCTGTGATAACACAACAGATGTATATGCGGCTGTTAAGTCTTTAAATATTGGTGACAAGATTGATTTGGAGGGCTTCTTATATTGGTATGAGGGCTGTCTCTTATAAACATATCCGAGCACAAGAGACATCTC
>JAJQGF010000327.1 GCA_021200695.1 Lachnospiraceae bacterium | reverse complement strand
TTATAATATTTCACAATTTATAAACTAAAGTAAAAAGGACAGGTTAAAAGCATATGCCTCTGACCTGTCCATATAATTACATCTGTGCAACATCCTTCATTGAGAAACTGATTCTGCCCATTTTATCCTTTCCCAGGCATACCACAGTTACCATGTCCCCTAATGTGAGCACATCCTCAACACGGTTAATTCTCTCCTTGGCAATCTTGGAAATATGCACCATTCCCTCCTTGCCGGGCGCAAACTCGATAAACGCGCCAAATTCCTTTATGCTTACAACCTTGCCCCTGAAAATCTGCCCCTCTTCAAAGTCTGTGGTTATAATCTTAATCATATCCACAGCCTTATCCATCATATCCTTGTCGGTACCGCAGACTGATACCTGTCCATCATCGGAAATATCAATCTTTACTCCTGTCCGTGCAATAATCTCATTAATAGTTTTGCCTCTCTGTCCGACAACGTCACCGATTCTCTCCGAATCAATCTGTAATGAAATTATCTTGGGTGCATATTCATTAACCTCAGGTCTGGGAGCAGCTATGGCAGGCTTCATACAGTTATCCATAATGTAAAGTCTTGCTTCACGGCATCTTGCAATCGCGCCCTCAACAATAGGTCTGGTAAGTCCATGAATCTTAATGTCCATCTGAATTGCCGTAATACCCTCGGTAGTTCCGGTTACCTTAAAATCCATGTCTCCAAAGAAATCCTCAAGTCCCTGAATATCGGTGAGAAGCACAAAATCATCGTCAGTCTCGCCGGTTACAAGGCCACAGGAGATACCTGCTACCATCTTTTTGATTGGTACGCCTGCAGCCATCAGTGACATACAGGATGCGCAGGTCGATGCCATTGAGGTTGAACCGTTTGACTCGAATGTCTCAGACACCGTACGGATTGCATATGGGAATTCCTCCTCGCTGGGAAGCACAGGAATAAGCGCCCTTTCAGCCAAGGCTCCATGACCTATTTCACGCCTTCCCGGTCCTCTGGAGGGCTTTGTCTCACCTACAGAATATGACGGGAAATTATAATGATGCATATATCGCTTGCTCACCTCATTCTCGTCAAGTCCATCAACCTTCTGCTGCTCTGAGAGAGGTGCGAGAGTACATACATTGCATATCTGGGTTTGTCCACGTGTAAACATAGCTGAACCATGTACGCGGGGAATTATATCAACCTCAGCCGCAAGGGGACGGATTTGAGTGATTTCACGCCCGTCAGGACGCTTGTGGTCCTTGAGTATCATCTTTCTTACAGTCTTCTTCTCGTACTGATATACAGCTTCACCAAGAATTGCGAGCCATTCCTCATTCTCTGCAAACGCCTCCTCGAGCTTCCCGGTAATCACCCTGATATTTTCTTCACGGGTCTGCTTGTCATCAGTAAATACTGCCGTCTCCATCTCCTCCGGAGTTACAAGCTTTTTCATTTCCTCGAACATCTCAGCAGGAACCGCGCAGCTTGTATACTCATGCTTCTTTTTGCCGACCTCGGCTACAATCTTTTCTATGAACTGAATAATTGTCTGATTTATCTCATGCGCCTTATATATTGCCTCAATCATCTGTGCTTCAGGAATCTCGTTTGCGCCGGCCTCAATCATAATAACCTTCTCTTTTGTGGACGCAACGGTCAGATTAAGGTCTCCGTTTTTCCACTGCTCCTGAGACGGATTGATTATAAATTCGCCGTCAATCATTCCCACCTGAGTCATTGCACAGGGACCGTCAAATGGAATATCAGAAATGCAGGTAGCAATGGAAGCGCCGAGCATTGCCACAAGCTCAGGCCGGCACCCGGGGTCAACACTCATTACCATGTTATTTAAGGTGACATCATTCCTGTAATCCTTCGGGAAAAGCGGCCTCATAGGTCTGTCAATAACCCGGCTTGTAAGGATTGCATTCTCGCTTGCCTTGCCCTCTCTCTTATTGAAGCCTCCGGGAATCTTTCCCACCGCATACATCTTCTCCTCATATTCAACACTCAGAGGGAAGAAATCAATTCCTTCTCTGGGCTTTTCAGATGCCGTAGCCGTACATAGAACGGTGGTATCACCGTAATGCATAAACGCGCAGCCGTTTGCCTGCTTGCCCACACGGTTTATGTCAACCTTAAGGGTACGGCCTGCCAGCTCTAATTCATAACTGTTGTACATATGTCCTCCATTCTGCCCCTTCGGGCTGATAAATTGTCAACACAATAAGAAGCGGAGCACCGTAAATACCGGCTCCGCCTCATAAAATGCATTATTTTCTTAAGCCAAGCTTCTCGATAAGAGTACGATATCTCTCAATATCCTTTTTCTTAAGATACTCAAGAAGTCCTCGTCTCTGACCTACCATCTTAAGCATACCGCGGCGGGAATGATGGTCCTTCGGGTTTGCCTTTAAATGCTCTGTAAGCTCCTGAATTCTTGCTGTAAGAACTGCAATCTGTACCTCAGGTGAACCTGTGTCACCAGGTGTTCTTGCATACTCGTTCATAACTGCTGTCTTTTTTTCCTTAGAAATCATTTCATTTTCCTCCTAAACTATAACCGCCTGACACTAAGAACCGGGTCGGAGTGTCCCGAATCCGAGCATCGGCTGAACTCATGCTTTGCTATAATAACATACTTATCCGTGAATGTAAAGATTTTTTTAATCCTGAATAACCCTTACAGCCTTTACAGGCGTTCTGTAATTATACTTGCTTATCTTTATTCCCGTCTTAGGGCTGCTTGCATGTATTATCTGACCATTGCCTATATAGATTGCGACATGATTGATAGTGCCGCTGCTGTTTCCATAAAATATAAGGTCGCCCGGCTTAAGCTCTGAAAGCGATATCTTTGTTCCCTCATTTGCCTGAGCTCTTGAGGAATGGCTCAGTGAAATGCCATATTTCTTAAATACGCTCATAACAAAGCCCGAACAGTCTGCACCGTTTGTAAGACTTGTGCCGCCCCATACATAAGGATTTCCGACAAACTGCTTTGCATATTCGCAAAGGTCAACGCGTACATCTGACACTCCCTGACCGTAGAGGAGCTCAGACATTGTAATCGCGGTGTCAAGAATATCCGTTACCGTTACATATTCCTCTGAAACATAAGCTGTTTCTCCGTCTATTGATACCTCTATCCAACCATCGTCAAGTGTCTCAACATACTCAAGCTCTTCACCCTTAAGCACCTGAGTCATAATCGCGCTGTCGGTAGAGGGCTGTTCGCGTACATTAAGCCCGTCCGTCTCGGCAACAGCGACCGTGCGTATAAGCTCCTTTGCCTTAACCCTTGCGTCAGGACCGACAAGCAAAAATTCCATGCTCACATAACCCGTCACATCTCCCGACTCTATATGAGCCCAGCCGTCCTCTGTGATATCGAGTACCTCGCACGCAGCATTCTTAGGCATCTTGCCCACCAGCTTTGAATCTGTTCCGGCTGACTCCCGCACATTAAGA
Organism: Lachnospiraceae bacterium; assembly: GCA_021200695.1. GTDB lineage: Bacteria > Bacillota > Clostridia > Lachnospirales > Lachnospiraceae > Acetatifactor. Next base: position 2,818 of record JAJQGF010000327.1, on the reverse strand, counting down.
TTTCCACTCTCAACATTGGCAATTCCAATGTTCGTATATCCAAATATTGCGCCCTGCGCCTGCTCTGCGATTGCGACATATTCCTCGGCTGTAAGCTCGGGCTGCTCAAGAACCGACGCGACACCCGCTGTTGTAGCAACACTGAAAGTAGCGGCAGATACCTGAATTGTACAAATATTTACCCCAAAAACTATTCCCGCCGAAATTACTGCAATTTTACCGATAACCCCTTTATCCATATACGTATATCCTTTTTAAATTGTTAATAAATGTTATTATTACGAAATTAATTTGATTATACAGACATAAGGGGCATGTGTCAATATTTTTTAATAATTTCCTAAATTTTCCTTAATAAAATTTTTCTTTTCCTCCTCAGGCTCCTCTTTATTTTCCTCAATTATCGCAAACGCAATGTTGGTCGCGTGGTCAGCCACACGCTCAAGCCCTGACACTACATCGGAAAATATCATACCTGCCTCGGGTGTGCACTCGCCGCGGGTAAGTCTGTCCACATGAGCCTGCTGAAGCTCTCTCTCCTTTTCGTCAACCTGATTTTCAAGCTCAATGATGTCTTTGATATGGGATTCATCGCTTTTTACAAACATTTCAATTGCGTATTGTATAATGCGGTTAACCATGTCCATCATTTCGCCAAGCTCACGCTGCGCCTCCCTGCTGATTGCCGCACCGTTTTCCTTTCTCTGCACCGCAGCATCCGCAATATTCTCCGCATGGTCGCCTATTCTCTCAATATCATTTACAACATGGAAAAGTGCACCCAGACTTTTTAAATCCTCTATTGGAAGCGTTGTCTGGTTTATTTTTACAAGATAATCTGTGATGGCATGGTTGAGAAAGTCAATATTTTTCTCAACCTCATATACTTCCTTTATATCTTCATCATCGAGCGTAATCAGCGCATTCATGGCTCTGTTCAGATTCTCGCTTGCAAGCGATGCCATCCTGTCAAGCTCCTTGATAGCCTCCACCACCGCGGTTGCAGGATTAAATATAACCTTGTTTCCAATGTATTTAAGCTGATAGCTCTCTCTGTAGCCGACCTTTTTGTCCTCGCCGGGAATGCAGCGGATTGACAGCTTTACAATAAGCGATGAGAAGGGGAACAGCACAAGCACCTGGAATACCTTTATAATAGAATGCGCGTTCGCAACAAATCTTCCGTTGTCCGCAGATATACTGCTTATCATTTCCACTACGGGGTTCATGGCAAATGCAAGAATAATATACAAAAGCACAGTTCCTATGACATTGAACCAGAAATGGATGAGCGCAGCCCTTTTGGCATCCTTTTTGCCGGTCAGTGAAGCAAGCAGCGCAGTGGTACACGCGCCTATATTGCAGCCCAGAATTATGTATATACATATGGGAAGCTCAAGCAGACCCTGCTGTGCCAGCAGCAGGACGATGCTGACAGTCACGGATGAGCTCTGGATTATTGAGGTTATGACAATTCCCATAAGCGTCGCAAGAAACGGATTCCTAAGAGAGCTCAAAAGGCCAACGACATATTGGTCATTTTTCATTCCGGCCATAGCCTGCGACATCGTGCTTAAGCCTACAAAAAGAATACCAAAGCCGACTATAACCTCTGCAAGCTGTTTTAAATTTTCCTTAGGGGCAAACATCATGACTATCACGCCCACAAGAAGTATTATGGGTGCAACCTCAGACAGATTAAATGAAACCAGCTGTGAAGTGATGGTGGTACCAATATTGGCGCCAAAGATAACTCCCGCCGCCTGATATAAATCCATAAGTCCGGCATTTACAAAGCTGACCACCATTGCAGTACATGCCGATGACGATTGAATAATACCGGTAAATACTATACCGACTATCATTCCCGCAAAACGGTTGGTGGTGAATATCTCCAAAATGTGCCTGAGCTTTGCACCGGCAACCTTCTCGATTGACTCGCTCATCAGCTCCATTCCAAACAAAAACAGTCCCAATCCGCCTGCCATTGTCAACAATATACTTATACTCATTACCTAATCCCCTTTAAGCCTGCCACAAACATACCATTCGAGCCGTAAATTTGTTTTTATCAAAAGTACATTAAGATAATTGTACGGGAAAAGGATAAAAGATACAATATATTTTTTACCTAAAATTAACTTTTATTTTTTCCGGTTTTTGCTTTAATTATTGTTGTTTTACATAAATTTTACTTTTCCATTTGCGCATTTTACATGCTTTTTACATTTGTCCTCATGCTCTTTATGTCGCTGTTCACCTGTGCCTTAAGCGAGTCAAGGCTTTCAAATTTTCTCTCGGGCCGCTTAAATTCTTTAAGGTATACCTCTATATCCTCTCCGTAAATTTCCTCGTCAAAATCATATAAATAGGTCTCAACACCCATAATATTTCCGTCCATTACCGTAGGCTTGCAGCCAACATTACTTATAGCATTATATTTTCTTCCACGATAGATAACCTCCGATGCATATACACCGTTAGGCGGAAGCAGCTTATTGCGCTCAGGCACAAGATTAGCCGTGGGAAAGCCAAGCGTCCTTCCGATGCGGGCGCCGCGGCTTACCTTACCCATTATAGGATAGGGAATGCCAAGCAGCTTTTCTGCAGAAGGCATATCTCCCATTTCCACGCACCTGCGTATGAGCGACGAACTCACCTCCTGCCCGTCAACGCATACCTTATTAATTGTTTTTACCTCAAAGCCAAGCCTGTTCCCCATTTCAGCAAGCAGCACGGCGTCGCCGCTGCCTCCCGCGCCAAACGAAAGATCATCCCCCGCCGCTACGAAAGCAGCATTCATCTGATTTGCCAGAAC
>JAJQGF010000274.1 GCA_021200695.1 Lachnospiraceae bacterium | reverse complement strand
GGCTCATCGTCATACATTACGCTCCCCTTATTCATAACTATTATCCTGTCTACATATTCAGCAACATCCTCCATGCTGTGCGACACCAATATAACTGTTATTCCTGACTCCGTCTGAAGCTTCTTAATCTGATTAAGTATATCATCTCTTCCCTTAGGGTCTAGTCCCGCAGTCGGCTCGTCAAGAATAAGCACCTCCGGATTCATCGCAAGAACACCTGCAATCGCAACGCGTCTCTTCTGCCCTCCGGACAGTTCAAAAGGTGATTGATAAAACAGCTCGTCAGGAAGTCCGACTCTTCTCAGTGCATCATATGCGCGCAACTGAACCTCCTTCTTATCAAGGCCCAGATTCTTAGGTCCGAAGCAAACATCTGAGAATACATCTATCTCGAAAAGCTGGTGCTCAGGATATTGAAACACCAGCCCCACACTGCTTCTGAGCTTTTTCATATCATATCCTTCATCATAAATATCTTCTCCATTAAAATAAATATGTCCGCTTGTTGCCCTGATAAGACCATTCAAATGCTGCATAAGCGTTGATTTTCCCGAGCCGGTATGTCCTATCACTCCAATAAACTGTCCATCCGGTATCACCAGAGAAATGTCATTAAGCGCATTCACTGCAAGCGGTGTGCCATCTCCGTATATATAATTTACATGGTCTAATATTATTGACATTCCTTAGCCTCCACAATCTGCACAATATCGGCTCACAGTCCAAGCGCTGCTACAAGCTCCTCCGTTGTAAGTATGCCGTCAGGAAGCTCTATTCCTCTTTGCTTAAGCTCATATGCAAGCAGCGTTACCTGAGGCACATCAAGCCTCAGGCTCTTTAATTTTTCTACCTGTGAAAATATTTCCCTCGGTGTTCCCTCCATTGCTATACTACCATTGTCCATTACGAACACCCTGTCCGCATGTATTATCTCCTCCATATAATGCGTAATAAGTATAACTGTCATATTTTCCACTTCATTGAGCGCCCTGACCGCACGAATAACTTCCTTGCGCCCGCTGGGGTCAAGCATCGCTGTAGGCTCGTCCAGAACAATGCATTTGGGATGCATAGCCAATACACCCGCAATGGATACACGCTGCTTCTGCCCGCCGGAAAGCTTATTCGGCGAATATTTGCGGTACTCGTACATTCCGACGGCTCTCAGGCTCTCCTCAACCCTTTCCCATATTTCCTTTGTCGGCACTCCTATATTTTCAGGTCCAAAGCCTACATCCTCCTCCACAACCTGGCCAATTATCTGATTATCAGGATTCTGAAACACCATTCCGGCTCTCTGGCGTATATTCCAGACATTACCATCGTCCGAGGTATCCATTCCATCCACCCAGACAGTTCCTTCAGTCGGGGTCAATATCGCATTAATATGCTTTGCAAGCGTCGATTTGCCTGAACCGTTATGCCCAAGAATTGCCACAAAATCCCCCTGCTTTACACCGAGAGAAACATTATCCACGGCCGTCGTAATACCCTCGACATTTCCCTCCTCGTCACGTCTGATGTATTCAAATGTAAGATTTTTTGTTTTCACAATATTCATATACCGTACCCCTTAATCCTGCACGATTTATATTGTACTAGATTAGAAAAATATTTACAACAAAATATTGTTTCGCCCACAGCAGATTTACAAAAAAGAAAATGCATGATATTCTTAATACAATATTTGCAGATTTATTTTAATGGAGTGACAATGAATATTAATCAGAAGAAAATCATAAAAATGATAGCAATATTAGCTCTCGTCTGTGTGGGTGTTGGGATATTGAGCAGAGTATTAAAACAGAATTCTCTGACACTTGAGGATTACGCTAATGCTAATCCTGAAATTGCATATCAGAAAAAAGAAACTGAAACCGAAGAAGCTATAGCCGAAGATGAGGCAGACACGGACGGCAGCCAATCGCAAATACAGAGCAGTCTTACAGGTGCGCTGCTTAATTCTGCAGTTGATGTAAACGAGCGTACTGAATATACAGATGGCTTTTATTATGAACCGCTGTCCGATAATTTAAGGAGATATATAACGGGAGTTTCCTTTCCTGAAGATACCGACGATACAGTTATATCCTATGACGATCTGACATATGTGCATATATGGCACTATGATTTTAACGGTGAGCCTGCTGAGGGAGAGCTTATTTGTAATAAAGCAATCGCTCAGGATTTGGTTGAAATTTTCTACGAGCTATACAGAAATGAATACCAGATAGAAAAGGTTCGTCTGATAGACGAATATGACGGCGATGATACAGCCTCTATGGAGGATAACAACACCTCCTGCTTCAACTACCGCGTTGTTGAGGGAAGCTCCTCGCTTTCAAAGCATGCATACGGTCTTGCAATAGATATAAATCCATACTACAATCCTTACATTACCTACGAAAATGATGGCACACAGACAGTCGCTCCTGTATCCGCAGAGGTATATGCGGACAGAAGCCTCAGCTTCCCATACAAAATTGACGACACCGACCTGTGCTACAAGCTGTTTACACAACATGGCTTCATATGGGGAGGCGATTGGAACTCTGTCAAGGATTATCAACACTTTCAGAAGGCCATTGACTAAATAAAGCCTGTCAAAATAAAAACCGGATACGAATTATATATATTCGTATCCGGCTGTTTTTAATTAAACTAACTCGAGAACAACCTCCATAGCGGCGTCGCCCTTGCGCTGTCCAATCTTAACAATTCTGGTGTAACCACCCTTGCGGTCTGCATATTTTGGTGCATACTCATCAAAAAGCTTTGCTACAAGGTCTACCTTCTTTGTGTTTCTTTTTCTTCCCGCTGCTTCCGAGGGAACTGAGGTTACAGGATATAACACCTTTAATATCTGATGTCTTGCATGTAACCTTGAAGGAAGGTCTTTCTTAATCTCTTTTTCAACTGTCTCAAACTTTGTTACTTTCCTGCCGTCGACAACCTCTTTTACTCTCTTACCGTCCTTATCCTTCAAAGGAACCTTAGCTGTAACCTTTACGGTTTCAAAATTATCCTTCTCCTTTACAGCAAGAGCAATAAGACCCTCGGCTATCTTCCTTACCTCTTTAGCCTTAGCCTCGGTCGTGATAATTCTTCCATTGTAAATAAGAGCAGTAACCTGATTTCTCAACAATGCCTTTCTCTGTGAAGATGTTCTGCCAAGTTTTCTGTATTTTGCCATTTTTAATTTCCTTTCTCCATTCATGGTACATCCGGCCACGCTCTTTGGACTTACTTACCGAATGCTGTATTATATGCCATTTAGAGTGATATCCCACAGGAACTCTTCGGAATTACCCCGCAGGAATAAACTAAATAAATTACCGTTAATTCTCATCTGATGAATTAAGCTGTAAGCCTAATTCCTTAAGCTTTCCTAACACTTCCTCCAGAGACTTACGTCCCAGATTACGAACCTTCATCATATCCTCAGAGGTCTTGTTGGTAAGCTCCTCCACCGTATTGATGCCTGCCCTCTTTAAGCAGTTGTATGAGCGGACAGAAAGCTCCAGCTCATCAATACTCATCTCAAGGACCTTCTCCTTCTCATCATCCTCTTTTTCAACCATGACCTCAGCAGTCTTGGCATTCTCAGAGAGGTCTACAAAGAGACTCAAATGCTCGCTGAGCACCTTTGCAGCAAGGCTTACAGCCTCGTCAGGAGCCAGAGTTCCATTAGTATATACATCAAGAGTGAGCTTATCATAGTCCGTACTCTGACCTACACGGGTATTTTCAACTGTAATATTGACTCTCTCAACAGGAGTGTAAATTGAATCAATAGCTATTACGCCAATAGGTAAATCGTCGTGTTTGTTTTTTTCTGCGCTTACATATCCGCGGCTGTTTGTAATAGTCAGCTCCATGTAAAGCTTAGAATCCTTACCGCTTAATGTAGCAATCACCAAATCAGGATTAAGAATCTCTATATCCTGATCATGCTGAATATCAGAGGCTCTTACTATGCCTTCTCCGCTAAAGTCAATGTAAGCAGTCTTAACTTCCTTGGTCTCGCTGTTATTTTTAATTGCAAGGCTTTTTATGTTCATGATAATTTCAGTTACATCTTCCTTTACCCCTGGAATTGAACTGAATTCATGAAGCACGCCTTCAATTTTAATCTGGCTGACTGCTGTTCCGGGAAGTGATGAAAGCATGATTCTTCTGAGTGAATTTCCCAGAGTAATGCCATATCCTCTTTCCAGAGGCTTTACAACGAATTTGCCATACTTCTTGTCTTCTGAAATATCAGTAACCTCAATATTAGGTCTCTCGAAATCAAACACCTCAAATACCCTCCTTTACGAACTTTTTTTAAGAGCACACACTTATTACTTGGAATATAACTCGACAATAAGCATCTCATCTACAGGAACGTCTATCATCTCTCTGGTAGGAAGGTTCTTGACAGTTCCCTTGAAGTTCTCAATATCAACATCCATCCATTCGGGTACCAGTCTTCCGGCAGTTATCTCAAGGATATCCTTGTATCTCTGCATGGACTTTTTGCTCTCCTTGATTTCAATAACATCACCAGCCTTGACAAGATATGAAGGAATGCTAACCTGTCTGCCGTTTACAAGCACATGCTTGTGTCCTACGACCTGTCTTGCTTCCTTTCTTGTTCTTGCAAATCCCATTCTGAATACTACGCTGTCAAGTCTGCTCTCAAGCATAACCATAAGGTTTTCACCGGTCATACCTTTCATTCTGTCTGCTTTTGCATAATAATTTCTGAAGGGCTTCTCCAATACGCCATAGATAAATTTAGCTTTCTGCTTTTCTCTCAACTGAAGACCATACTCACTAACCTTCTTGCCTGCTCTTGCAAAGGTTCTGTTTGATTTCTTATCATAGCCGAGATATGAGGGCTCAAGTCCGAGTGAACGACATCTTTTTAATACGGGTACACGATTTACTGCCATTTTTATTTTCCTTTCTTAATTCAGTTGTTTACAGCACTGGCTGTGCTTTCCTCCAACTTATTCTTACAACTGTTACTATACGCGGCGTCTCTTGGGGGGACGGCATCCATTGTGGGGAACAGGAGTAACATCAGCAATGCTGAGTACCTCAAGCCCTGCAGCGGAGAGAGCTCTGATTGCAGCCTCACGTCCTGAGCCGGGACCCTTTACAAATACGTCAACGGATTTCAGTCCATGTACCAATGCAGCCTTTGTAGCAGTTTCGGCTGCCATCTGTGCAGCATATGGAGTAGATTTCCTTGAACCTTTAAATCCAAGACCACCGGCACTTGCCCAGCTAAGAGCATTTCCTTCCATATCAGTCAATGTAACAATCGTATTATTGAAGGAAGACTGAATATGTGCCTGTCCACGTTCAACGTTTTTCTTGACGCGCTTCTTTGTTACTTTCTTTGCAGCATTTTTATTCGCCATTTTAAACTAACCTACTTTCCAATCAATATGATTTCTTTATTATTTCTTCTTATTTGCAACTGTGCGCTTAGGACCCTTGCGTGTTCTTGCATTGGTCTTTGTATTCTGACCACGAACAGGAAGCCCTTTACGATGACGGATTCCGCGATAGCATCCAATTTCCTGAAGTCTCTTGATATTCATAGCAACCTCTCTCCTAAGGTCGCCCTCTACCATTACGCCAAGCTTCTCAATAGCATCGGTAATTTTCTTCACTTCATCATCGGTGATATCTCTTACTCTGGTGTCAGGATTAACTCCTGCCTCCGCCAAAATTTTGTTTGAAGTTGCCCTTCCAATACCATAAATATAGGTAAGACCAATTTCAATTCTTTTCTCTCTAGGTAAGTCAACACCTTCGATACGAGCCATTTACGTTTTCCTCCATTTTCTTTTGCGTACATTAATCCAATACGCTCCATTACTAATTGATTGGGGCTTTCACCCAATCGGACACATTCTGGATGCTAAAATCCGACCTTTCCACGATGATATGTCTCTGACTTTACATCATGGTATCAACAAGTAATCGCCGTAAGCTCTATCCAAATATATGATAATCGGTGACAATGCACCGGTTCAGCCGCACATATTCCTGGACACGACCTCACATCCCTGATACTGCTCCGACACATCTGTATAATCTGCCGGCATACGTTTCAAGCGGTGATTAACCCTGTCTTTGTTTATGCTTCGGATTCTCGCAGATTACTCTGATGCGTCCTTTTCTCTTGATGATTTTGCACTTCTCGCAAATCGGTTTTACTGATGACCTAACCTTCATCTTTAAACCCTCCTTTCAAAAAAGACCATTTTATATTGTAACAT
>JAJQGF010000319.1 GCA_021200695.1 Lachnospiraceae bacterium | reverse complement strand
GATTTATAATTATCATCAAAATATTTTTCAAACATTATTTTAGAAATGATATTTGTTTTTTCACTCAGGCGAATTTCTTTCAAAACCTGAATATGTCGCTGATTTTGCGTAATTGGCGAATATATTCCCTCATGTACTTTTTTCCCGAAAAGATTATAGGAACGAATAAAATCACCTCTATTATTTATTTCTATATCACCAATCAAATTCTTGCATTCAATTACATATGTATGTTTTCTTGTTACTACGATATAATCTATTTATGCCTGCATATTTTCCTTCTCCAGAAATATATCATGCAAAATATTCATGATAATGTTCTCCACTTATTTGTAACTATGACATATTGCTTTTATTAAAAATATTAAAAGAAATAAGGTCTGCATATAATAACTTAATCAGCATTAACAGCTATCTTAAGATTTCTTTCACCGCAATTTTGTAATCCACTAAATTCTGCGCCTTTTTTATAATTTTAAGCTGCTTTTCCTTATCCGAAAATGTCTGTCCCAAGTATGTCCATATTTCCTTCAAATGAAACAGCACATCTCTTTCATTTGAAAATATTTCTATGTAGCCCTCAAGAATCTCATTATGCCATTCCCATATCTGCTCATCCGAGACGGCTTCACCGCCTGACAGCTCTTGGATAAGCCCCGGATTAGCAATGGCACCTCTGCCTATCATAATTCTCTCAACACTAGGAAATCGACAACAAATATTTTTATATGAAACCTCATCAACGATGTCCCCATTGTAACACAGCGGTACTTTAAGCACAGATACAGCCTTATTAAAAGCATCAGGATGCGGTTCACCATTATAAAATTCATTTCGCAGCCTTGGATGTATAATTAACTCTTCAAACGGATATTTTGCATATACCTCAAGAATATTCTCCCATTCATCTAAGCTGTGGAAGCCTATTCTCGTTTTCACCGATATTTTGCACCCGACATTTGTAAAAATTTCATCAAAAAATCTGTCCAGCTTTTCAGGATTTTTTAGAAATCCCGAGCCTCTTTCCTTTGAGCAGACTGTTCCTGAAGGGCATCCAAGATTGATATTTACAATGTCATATCCGAGACCCTGCAGAACGGCACAAATTTCCACGACAGCGGCAGCATCATTTGACAAAAGCTGCGGTATAAGCATAATATCCTGATTGTTTTCAGGTGAAAGCTCACGATATGTCCGTTTGTCCAGCTTACAATTCATTGGAATAAACGGTGTAAAGTATCTGTCAATTCCGACAAAATGATGTTTAAATGCATTCCTGACTATGCATCCTGTCACGCCTTCCATAGGTGCAAGATAAAATTGCATTTTTACCTCCAAATCTGCGCTACAATACTGTCATTTCCGCTTATTAATACCTTTTGCAGCATATTTGCGTCACACTTGTAACTATTATACAATCAGACATAAAAAGGAGCAATCAACAATGAATAAAAAAATACCTTTTTTTAATAATAATATTGTAATTACAATGCTATTTAAACATTAAATTTGAGGAATTAAAATATGATTTGTGCCGAGGCGTCACAAATTCTTACTGCTGCATTAAAGCCGTATTTGCGGATTTCCAATGCATGTTCCTCTGTAAAATACGCTTCGGAATGGAGATTAACATGAACGAAAATATATCTGTAGAGCTTCCTAAGGCTGCGCTGGATGAAATTCCTACCCCAAAATCCGACGCAGTTACAATTACAGGGCTTGTTAAAAGCGGCGGGCGGGTCTCCGGCTATCAGTTGTCGGACGAGCGTATTATCAGCCGCGAGGAGGGTGTAAGCCTTGCAAAATCCGGCGAAATAAAAGGTGTAGGCATTGCGCACAATAAGGGAACCGAATATCTTAAATCAATTCCTGATGATACAGAGGATAACAATCTGTCCTCTCTGCCCACGGTAAAAACAATTGATTAATATTTTAACTATAAAAACTAATTACCGGAGACTCTCCTTTCCTGATTATGGATTGTCCCCGGTAATTTATATGTTAATTATAAACGGTTATCCGAGCTATTTTATTAAATACTTATTTTCTAATTTATGATGGTATGCCATCATTATGGGCAGCCCCGCAAAGCATTCAATTCCCGCCAGAATTGCCGGTGCTTCTCCTCCAAATAAATAACCGACAATAAAACAAAAGATAAATCCCGCCCCATATAAAATCCACATAAGACCATGCCTGTGATTATATGCTCTGATGTCTCTAATCTGTTCCTTTTTTGGCGGTTCCTGACCGGAATAAAAGCCAACCGGACTTTTGCTGAGATATTGTATAATTCCAATAATTATCATAGGGGCCGCACATATGCTGCAGACCACTGTTTCAAATACTATCTCCAAAGTCTGCAACCTCCCCTCATCTAATATACATTCTTTTCTCCTCTGCAGACATGCTCTCATTAAATCTGTCTGATACTTTCCTTACCGAGCCCATCTGAGAAAAAATGCTATCTGCCTCCTCACCCTGTTCAATGCGCATATTTATATCCAAAAGCAACTGCCTGCCATCGGCTATAACCTCATATACTTTGTATAACTAAGCATAATATATTATATACTAATTTGTTTGCCAAAATATTATACTTAATAAGCAAAAGCCACAGCTCAGCATCACCATATCCATTCCGGCATATTACGCTGTACAGGTGAAATAATACAAATAAATACACTAAAAAGGCGTTTCTCAGACCACCCGTGCTTTTACACTGAAGATGTTTTTTATACCTGTTACTGCCTAGCTACAGATGCAATAGTTTCCTCAACGTCTGTCAACCTTGGCGCCTTGCCCTGAGCCTCTGCATTTTCAGCAACCTCCTGAGGGTCGTCATACTCCTTTTTCTCCTCATCGCCCCAGAGGGAATCATACTTCTCCTTCTTTTGGCGCTGCACCATCGCACCAATATTCTTTGCCGTCTGATACATCTCCTGACTAAATTCCATCAGCTTCTTTTCATCCGATGCCGGTACAATCGCACCAGCCATAATTCGGCGCGCAACCTGCATTATTTTGCCCATGTCCTGAACATATTCCTCCATAGCATCTTTCTGCTGCTCAGCCACAGTTGCGTTCCAATACGCACAATACTGCTCGCTCAGTTTATCAAGATAATCCTGATATTCTGTTTCCTTTTCGCCTAAAGCATCCAATGTAAGCTCTAAAACAGCCGCTTCCGAGGCATATCGCCCGTCACCGTCACCAGAAGCCTCTATCTGTGAATGAAGCTCCTGCAGCTGCTTGGATACAACAGACTTCTGCGTTCTGTATGCCGCTGCCTGCTCTCTGTAAATTTGTTGTGCTTCCCCAATTTTCATTTTTATATCACGTCCCTGTTATTATTATAAATACATCCTTGTACTTATATTTAATATCGGACAATTTGCGTAAAATAATAATATTCGATGCAGAAATTGAACATGTGCAGATTTCGACTGACTTTTAAACGGGTCTATGATATAATTGGTGAAAACCCGTATATAAAGATTTTTTGATGGAGGAGCTGAGCAATGAAGGCACATATCACAAACGATATAAAGTACATCGGTGTAAATGACAGAGACATTGACATTTTTGAAGGTCAATACAAGGTTGAAAATGGAATGGCATATAATTCTTATATTATTATTGATGAAAAAATTGCTGTTATGGACTCCGTTGATGCCCATTTTACCCAAGAATGGCTTGATAATGTTTCTTCCTCTCTTTGCGGCCGCACACCTGACTACTTAGTAGTACAGCATATGGAGCCTGACCACTCCGCCAACATTCTGAATTTTGTGGAAAAGTATCCGTCCGTAAAGCTTGTTGCAAGCGCCAAAGCCTTTTCCATTATGAAAAATTTCTTTGGCACTGATTTTTCTGAAAGCCGCATTATAGTTTCGGACGGTGATACTCTAAATCTTGGTAAACATACCCTTCAATTTCTCTCTGCACCCATGGTACATTGGCCAGAGGTTATCGTAACCTACGATTCGTATGACAAGGTTTTATTTTCAGCCGATGGATTTGGCAAATTCGGCACAATTGACACAAATGAGGATTGGGCATGTGAAGCCAGAAGATATTATTTCGGAATAGTAGGGAAATACGGTCTTCAGGTTCAGGCATTGTTAAAAAAGGCAGACGCGTTGGATATCGACATTATCTGCCCCCTGCACGGTCCGGTTTTAAATGAAAATATAGGTTATTATATTGACCTTTACAACACATGGTCAAGCTATTCTCCTGAAACTGAAGGTATATTTATCGCTTATACATCAGTTTACGGAAATACAAGAAACGCCGTTACCAAACTTGTAAAAAAGCTCCAGGATAATGGCTGTAATACAATCCTGGTAAACGATTTGGCAGAAACAGATATGTCTGAAGCAGTTGAGAACGCTTTCAGATATTCCAAAATTGTGCTTGCCACAACAACCTACAATGCTGATATATTTCCATTCATGAGAGAATTTATTAACCATTTAACAGAGCGCAATTTTCAAAACCGCACTGTTGCTTTTATTGAAAACGGTTCATGGGCACCTATGGCAACAAGGGTGATGAAAGGTATGCTTGAAAAAAGCAAAAACTTAACCTTTTCGGGAATCGAGGTATGTATCAATTCGACATTGGACGATGCAAGCTGTAAACAAATTTACGCATTAGCAGATGAGCTTTGCAAGAGTTAACTTGAATTCGCCGGGGTATATCCCCGGCGGAATTATTAACGCTGCCAGCTTATGGTTATTCAACCAACCTATCCAACACCTCTATAATCTTTTCCTTTTCTCCACTGCCATTTGTCTTAAATCTCAGCAACGGAATTTCATATAACTCCATTATATGATTTTTCAACAAATCCCTTGAAGCCTGAATCGTATCCTCTTTATGATATTCATATCCATCAACCTCTATTGCCAGCACAGGTTTCTTGCCAATTCTGTTATATATCAGGAAATCCAGATGCGTTGCCGGATTCATCGCATATTTGCATTCCTGCTCATTTAATAACTCCGGATTTCTAACCAGCATGTTCAACGGAAAATGGCAAACAACATCCAAGCATGAATACCTGTCACCAGAGATAATTTCCTTTATTAATGAATACATCAGATTCTCTGAAGCATATTCTGAAATCTTTTTATGCTCCTGCAAATATACCATTCTTTCTTCTGTGTACTGTTTATAAAGGTAATCAAAAATCGAGTAAATTCTGCTCTCAACAACCTCGAAATTATTATATTGAATATACTCTATTAAATCTGTTATATTGCGCTCTTTCGACTGTTCATTTCCGGTTACAACCAGAATCAATTTCCTTTTGGCTCTTGATACAGCGACATTTATTAAATATGGAGAATCTGCAAAATCAGATATCTCATCATCTACAGTAGATATAATAATATTCTCTTTCTCTCTGCCTTGAAACTTATGAACCGTTGCAACATCTATCCCCGGTATTTCCCTGCTTAATGCTTCCACCTGATTTTTGTAGGGTGCAATAATTCCCGTCCCTTCCGGATTTGAAACATATTTTGGTATAATCTCATTTTTAATAACATCTATCTGACGTTGACTATAATGGTTACGCTCATGATTTCCTGCAACTGTTTTTACCACTGATAAGACATCCTTTTCTCCATTATCCGTTGTCATTATAATCAATTCACCGCGATAGAATTTCTGGTTACAGAAATTAATTATCTTAGGATGACATCTGTAATGCTCTTTTAATAATGTCTGTGTTACATCCGGCATAACCTCTAAAACGGATTGCAGAAAGCTCTTTGTATACCGATATCCCTCCTTCACATTAAAAGTGTCAAATATAGCAGTTGCTTTGGCTTTTATCTCATCCGGAACAACATTCGGAAGCTGTTTTGTATCTCCTACAATAACAACATTCCGTGCGCACGAAAGTGCCAACGCGCCGGTTGCAATATCTACCTGTGATGCTTCATCCATGATAAGATAGTCATACACTACATCTGAATTCAGGCTATTTCTTGATGAAAATGTTGTACTTAATATAACCGGATACTCAGCAAGAACATTGTATGGCTCCCTCCACAAATTATCTTCACTAAAAACCTTTCTGCCGCCGTTGCCTTCATATCTTCTTGCCAATATATCTTTTAACAGAACCATTGATTGATTGCATAAATTCTCAGACAAATCCTTATCAACATTATTCAGATATTTCTCAATATCTGAAATTTCTGCGGACAATTCCTCTTTCTTTACAGAATAATACATTGCCTGAAATGTTGTAATAATCTTTGAAA
>JAJQGF010000021.1 GCA_021200695.1 Lachnospiraceae bacterium | reverse complement strand
AGTATACAGGTAAATCCACGTTGCTACAAATGTGAGGTCACTTCATATTATCTAAACAAACGCATCTACAAAATCATATCCGCTTGATTTTACAATATTAACAGGAACTTGTAAAGCCTTTTCAAGGTCATCAAGCGTCAAATCATCAAGAAAAACCGTTTCTCCGCTTCTTAAGACATTCTGCGGAAGCAGCAGCATCTCACCAAGCCTTTTATTGATAAGCTGGTCTCTTATGTCCTGGCCTGTGAGAAGTCCCGATACAGTAATCATTTCTCCGAAAAAATTATTGACAATCTGATATACATGTATTTTAAGCCTTGGAAATTCCTCCATCATACGCCCGCACATTTTCTTAATATATGGATACGCAAGCTTCCCTGTTGCTATTGATACCTCCTTGCATACTGATTCGTCAGGAAGGCTGTCCTCTCTCAGCTTCAGTGCAGCGTCAAATTCATTCAGCAAAAGCCTCAGCATTCCCACACCGTTTTCGAGCTGAAGATATCCGTCGTATCTTTCCTCCTCCGGCAGCTCCTCCTCTGCGAGAATATACCACTCATCGCTGGCATGAATAAAATGTATGCCGTATTTCTCCATACAAATTCTCTGATAGCGCTCAATCAGGGAAATCACCGCTTTTGCGTCCTCCTTCCCAAAGGGCTCAAGCGGAAAAAGTCCCTCTCTGAATTTTGAAAGCCCCACAGGTACAACCGAAACGCTCTCAAGCCCCGGAATATACTTCATTAGCTCCTTTATACTGTACTCCAGCTCATCACCGTCATTTATATTCCTGCAAAGCACAATCTGCCCGTTCATGCTTATTCCCGCTTCGTTCAAAATGTCAACCTTTTTCAGAGCCTCTCCCGCGAAACGGTTATTAAGCATTTTACATCTGAGTTCAGGATTCATAGTCTGAAAGGAAATATTTATCGGCGACAGATGATACCTGCATATTCTGTCTATATCGTGCTCAGACATGTTTGTAAGTGTCACATAATTTCCCTGAAGAAATGAAAGCCTCGAGTCGTCATCCTTAAAATAAAGCGTTTCCCTCATGCCCTTTGGCATCTGGTCTATAAAGCAGAAAATGCATTTATTGTGACAGCTTCTGTAATCATCCATAAGTCCGTTTTCAAAGGCTATGCCAAGGTCATCGTCATAGTCCTTGTCCACCTCAAGCAGCCACTGTTCGCCGTCCGGCTTTTCGATTAGCACCTCTATATAATTGTTCTGTACAAGAAACTGATAATCAAATATATCCTCTATTTCAGTATTATCAATGGCGAGAAGTCTGTCGCCCGCCTCAATCTCCATCTCCTCAGCGATGCCTCCGGGCTTAACCTCGCTGATAATATGTCCACGTTCTTTCTTCATCACCTTTACCTCTATAATTATTTTAGATTACATGCACTCATCTTGCAAGAATTTTCTTGACGCATTTAAACCTGAATGATATAAATAAGAGTGTATTTTTACATGTCTGGGAGGAAAACAAAATGCCTGATTTACATAAACTTGAAAACGCCATGCCTGTTGCACCTCTTAAAATTATAGCAATGCCCTCTGCAGCTGATATGGGTCGGCGAATCAACAATTACATGGTGGAATTCAGAAGAAGCATCCGCAATGATATGGTAAAAAAGGACCCCGCCTTCCACGGATATATTGAAGACAATTATCTTCTTGATTTTTCTGTTCCGCGTTTTGGAAGCGGCGAAGCCAAAGCGATTATAAATGAGACCATCCGTGGCAAGGATGTCTTTATCATAACCGATGTCTGCAACCACAGCATTACCTACAATATGAACGGTTATACAAACCACATGTCACCTGACGACCATTATCAGGATCTTAAACGTGTAATTGCAGTATGCAACGGCACCGCCTCAAGAATAAATGTTATCATGCCCTTCCTCTATGAAGGCAGACAGCACAAAAGAAACGGAAGAGAATCCCTTGACTGTGCCTATGCGCTTGAGGAACTCCGCGATATGGGTGTAGCTAATTTTATTACCTTTGACGCCCATGACCCCAGAGTACAGAACTCTGCTCCTTTAAACGGCTTTGACAATTTTATGCCGCCCTATCAGTTTATAAAGGGACTGCTTAATTCAGACACAGAGCTTCTTGTTGACAAGGAGCATCTTATAGTAATCAGCCCTGACGAGGGTGCTCTCGACAGAGCAATATATTTTGCAAGCGTTCTCGGGGTAGACACCGGAATGTTCTACAAGCGCCGCGATTACTCTACGATTGTAAACGGCAAGAATCCGATTGTGGCTCATGAATTTCTGGGTGATAATATTGAGGGTCGGGATGTCATAATAATTGATGATATGATTTCCTCCGGCGGAAGCATGCTTGACACTGCAAGACAGCTTAAAAAGATGAAGGCCGGACGCGTATTTATCTGCTGCACCTTCGGTCTCTTTACTGATGGTCTTAAAGCCTTTGACGATGCATACAGCCGTGGAGATTTCGATAAAGTAGTTACCACCAATCTAACCTATCTTCCTCCCGAAATATATAACAGACCGTATTTCATTGAGGCAGATATGAGCAAATTTATTTCTTCAATAATAGACTTTATCAATCATGATGTATCTCTTTCCGGCACAATGGCTACAGCGGAAAAAATACACAGCTTCGTAGAGGCATATAACAAGCGCATGGCATTGGATATATATAAATAATATTAATCTTCATTATACAGCGGAAACCTGAGTACCACCTTAAACAGGTCTCCGTCCAGCTTGATTTCAAAGCCTCCGCCCTGCGCCTCCGTGAGGCTTTTTGCAATAAACAGCCCCAAACCGCTTCCTTCGGTTGTTCTGGAGGAATCCCCTCTTATAAATCTCTCAGTCAGCTCATCACCCTTTATATTCATTCTGCTGGCTGAAATATTTTTAATGGATAATTCAACCGTTTCTCCATCTATGGAAATCTCTATATAAACCCTTGTATTTTCAAGCGCATATTTGCACAGATTGTTAAACAGATTATCGGCTATTCTCCACATTCTCCTGCTGTCCGCATTAATATAAGCAGGTACATTATTATCCTCAAATACCGCAGTGAGTCCTCTCTCCTCCAGCTTCTCGGAAAACTCTCCTACAGCCTGATTAAGCAGCTCTGTAAGATTAAGCCTCTCCATATTAAAGGTAATATTGCCGGAGGAAATCTTTGACGCCTCAAGCAAATCATCGGTAAGCTGTTTTAAGCGCTGCGCCTTTTCGTCCAATACGTCAATATACCCCTTTGCAGGCTCATCCTCTATCTTAAGTCTCTTTAACAGGTCAGTATAGCTTATTATCGAGGTAAGCGGAGTTTTAATATCATGGGAAACATTAGTTATAAGGTCGGTTTTCATCTGCTCATCCTTCATGCTTGTGTGAACAGCCTTTCTGATACCCTCTCCGATATTGTTCACTGCATCTGCCATTTCACGGCTGGTACCCGTCAGCGAATCTACGTCAAGCTTATACTCCACCTCTCCGTCACGGATACGGTTAATCCCCTCGACTATATCTATTCTCTCGGCATTGCGCCTGAAAAGCATCACTCCGACCAGCCCATCCATCAGAACTATGCCCAGCACACAGAACAATGCCTGTGTCATACGGCTGTCGCTGATATTTTTGTATGCGGCAAAGGCTCCCAGAAAATTCGCCAGCAAAAATATATTATATGGCAGCAGTGTGCTTATTGCCGTATTTTTGTGAGAAAAAATAAAATGAACAGCATTCCTGAAATTACTGAGAATCCAATATATAAAGCTTCCGCTCCAGATTATGCCGCAACGTGCCCTTCTTACAAGACTCAGCCACAGAATGTCCAGCGCTATGCTCACGGCGCCGCCAAACACGCCAAAGCTGCCATACTCATAAAGCTTTGTGGCGCTGGTGCCTAAAAGCTCAGAATGACTGCTGTAAACCCTGTCAGCCACAATGTTAAGTATATCCATTCCACGATATCCGGCATAAATCAACGCCACACCTGTCAACAGCATTATTTCCGTCCATATGCGGTCTATGCCATGTGTATAAAATATCCGTTCGCCGTCCTCATCATAGTCCACTCCTGCAGTAAGCGTCAGGTATCCCAGAATTCCCAGCCAGATAAAGCTTAAAATCGCAATGATTCCAAGCAGCCTGACTATATTAGGCACAATTCTCTCAAATACAGAGTATGCGTCATGGAAGGCGTCTCCCTGAACGGTATATGCCGTATCCACAGCCATCCATATCCTTGTATTTTCCGGATAGGCATAGCCGGATTCATTCATAAAACGGTATATATCGCCCTCTGTAAGATTGGTTATTCCGGTAAACTCAAGATTGTCAAGATAGTATACAAAATATCTCCTGTACTCCGAGAAATATTCCGTAATGTCATCATCAGTCATATCCCTCATGTCAGAAAAATTCGTATATGTACGCGTAATACCATTGTCAGACATCAGACGAACCACATATATAAGATTTGTATTTCCCTCTGAATATAACTGCATCGCATTCTGATAAAGCTCATAGCCGCTGCTCAGACTCTCTATGGAGGCTGCAAGATTCTGCTGAAGCTTAACATATTCAATCCAATTACCGGCATACTCAGTAAGCTGTCTGATTCCGTCCACCGTCTCATACCGGCAGCTTAATATACTTAAATACACTGTGAGGCTTCCGTCATCCTCCCTCTGTACATTAATTTCCTCCATATTTTCAGCCATTATATATGAAAAAGCCATATCCTCAAGCTGCTCGGTCGTATATTCGGACATTGCCTTATCCAAAGCCTCATAATAGTCCCCATCGGGAATATTCTCAGCCGATTTCTTCAATGCCGCCTGATTAATATAAACCTTATCCCCCGCTTTTGGGCGGGACTCCGAATCATTAAAGCCCACAAAATATAACTGACCGTTTTCGTCCAACGCAAAATTATCTCTTGAGGACGCGTCACCAAAGTAATTGACAAAATTAGACATGCTCATCGCTCTGGTATTATACTCCACTCCGTTTTTACCCCACTTTATCAGGTTCTCAAGGGTATATACAGCCGTGACATCACAATTATAACCCTCCTGCTCACGTCCGGCATAATGAGTGACATCTATATATTTCACAGGGTCAAATTCTCCGTCAGTCTCAAGCTGCTCTCTTATTGCAACAAGCTGAAGCACATCCGAAACAGCGGTGTTCAGAATACTGTTATAGACATCCGTGTACTCAAATTCAGTCTCCGTATTCAGGGGGTCAAGCCAATATGTCTTCGACTCCTTCATGGATGTCACACCTATATATGAATTAAACAGAATGACTGCTATGACTATCATTGCACCTGCAGCAGTCAGGTGCTGTGCCAGTTCGAGACAAATACGCTTAAAAGTTGTTTTTTTCATCATTTTCCTCAAGACTGTTGAAAATTATATCCAAATCACTGTTTATCAATCTTATAACCAACGCCCCAAACCACTTTAAGATATCTGGGTTCTTTAGGATTAATTTCTATTTTCTCCCTGATATGTCTTATATGCACGGCAACAGTGTTGTCAGCTCCGATTGCATCCTCATTCCAAATGCTTTCATAAATCTGGTTTATTGAAAACACCTTGCCAAGATTCTTCATAAGCAGCAGCAGTATATTATACTCAATGGGGGTCATCTTGACACTCTCACCATCTACCGACACCTGCTTGGTTTCGTCATTCACAACAAGGCCTCCCACCTGATAGACAGATTTCCCTCCATTGTTAAGGCTTCCAAGCGAGGTATATCTTCTCAGGTTTGATTTTACTCTTGCCACAAGCTCTAAAGGATTAAAGGGCTTGGTAATATAATCATCAGCGCCTATATTCAGTCCCAGAATTTTATCCGTATCCTCTGATTTTGCCGAAAGCATAATTATCGGAATACTGCTGTATTCCCTAATTTTAAGAGTCGCGCGTATGCCGTCAAGCTTTGGCATCATTACATCCATTATGAGAAGATGGATTTCCTCCCTGCCCAAAATGTCAATGGCCTGCTCACCGTCATATGCCTTGAAAATGTGATAGCCGTCCTGGCTCAAATAAATCTCTATTGCGTCCACAATCTCCCTGTCGTCATCACATACAAGAATATTTGCCATTTGCCTCACCTTATCCTTCCTTATATTAACATCAAAAAGGCACTTAAATTGCCTCTCCTGCCTCCGCTTGCCCTATGTGAAAAAAGATACTCCGGATTATGGCATGTACATATGTCCGTGACCTCTATATTTTTAAGAGGTATACCGGCCTTCCT
>JAJQGF010000010.1 GCA_021200695.1 Lachnospiraceae bacterium | reverse complement strand
ATATTGGTATGGTAATTAGGGATAAGTGAAAATCATTATTCATGGTGGGGTTATTTATGAATGATAATAAGAATGACGGCAATGAAAAGATTTTGTATGAATCACCACAGTCAACAGACGAGGGTAAGCAGGAGTTATATCTCTACTCAAAAAATAAAATATCGGACATAAATGCAGCAGAGAATTACAACAACCTGACAGGATTACCGACGCTCAAAATGTTTTTTTATCTTGCAGGCGAGATGGTAAAGGAAAATCCTGATGATAAATTTGCTTTGATTGTCATGGATATTACACAGTTTAAGGCCGTGAACGAATTTTGCGGAAGAAGCGAGGGAGACCGTCTTTTAAAGCATATAGCCGACTGCTTCAGAGAGTATTCAAAGACCAGGGAGAAGACCTGTGTATCTCATATGCGCGCTGACAACTTCTGCCTGTTTACGGCTTATAGTACAGAGCAGGAGGTCGCTGATATTGCGGTTGACATTAAGAGGCAAATACAGGAGCTGCCTTTTGCGTACAAGGTGCTGCCATCCTTTGGCATTTGTGCCTCCACGGAGAAGCAGCCTGCTGTCAGCTATCTGAAGGACTGTGCCACAATGGCAATGAATACTATCAAGGGAAAGTTCTATGCGGATTATAAATTTTTCGATTCAAAGATGCGCACACAGCTTATGAAGGAAAGACAGGTGGAGAACAGCATTGTTGCCGCCCTTGAGAAGGGAGAGCTTGTTCCTTACATACAGCCCAAGGTAAATATGCTTACGGGCAGAATTATCGGAGGAGAGGCTCTGGTGCGCTGGCTGCATCCGGAGAAGGGAATAATAAATCCCGGAGAGTTTATTCCGGTACTTGAAAAGAATGGTTTTGTAATAAACGTTGACGAAGCCGTGTGGGAGCAGGTATATCAATATCTGAGCAGTCTTCTTAAGGCTAAAAGGGACGCTGTTCCAATTTCAATAAATATTTCAAGAATTCATGTTTATGATAAGAACCTTTGTGATACGTTTTTTAATTTGAAAAACAAGTATGAGGTGCCTGCAAGCTATACGCCTCTTGAGCTTACGGAAAGCGCATTCCTTACGGACGAGGAGGGAATGTATTACCGAATGAAGCTGCTTAAGGCTCAGGGCTTTGTCGTTTCTATGGATGATTTTGGAACAGGCTATTCAACAATGAATATGCTTAAGACCCAGCCTGTGGATGAGGTAAAGATAGACAGGGGATTTATTATTGACATTGAGGATGACAAGAGCAAGATTATTCTTGAGTACACTATAAAAATGCTTCAGGCATTAAACATGAAAATGATTGTCGAGGGCGTGGAAAATGAGACGCAGAGGGATTTCCTTATAAGCTGTGGCTGTCTTAACGCACAGGGCTTTATGTTTTATAAGCCGATGCCAATCAGTGAGTTTGATGAGCTTTTGAGGAAACAGGAGGAGAACGGCAGAAGCTTCTGAGGCAGGAAAAATAAAGCATTAAAAAAATAAAGGCTTTGAAAATAAAAATCTGCTTGACAGACGGATTATTTCAGTGTAGACTGACAATTACCCAATATATCAATGGGTGTCTGAAATGTCCGGCTGTCTCAGCTAAGAAATCATGATTTTTATTTTCAGGTCTTTTTTGTACCCTTTATATGTGCGCGCATTCAGGGAATTATTGACGAGGAGGGATGATGATGAATAATTGACATTACAGAAAATACAATCCGCGGACGAGGGACTGCAAAGTCTTGTTAAGGATTATATCACGACAAAGCAGAACTCGCTCCTGCAGATGAAAAAGGGAATTATCTCAAAGGACGATTTCCTGAAAGAGGCAGAGAGCCATATGCGTTCAAGGTATATTGCGGAGGAGTACATGCTCAGGGAGATTATAGACTCCTTTCAACAGTATATTTTTGGATATTCAAGGCTTTCCCCGCTTATTGACGATGAAGAGGTTTCTGATATCAGGGTCGTCGGCTTTGACTGTATAAGAATTAAGAAAAACGGCGCCAGACTGGATTCGGATATTTCATTTTCGTCTGAAAAGGAATACAGACAATTTATAGATTACATTGCAACAAAGAATCAGGTTAATATTTCAAATCTTAACGCAATTCAAAGATTTACTGATACGGAGAGTCATCCGGATTTTATTCTCAGATTTACGATTTCTATGCCTATTGTGAATACCTTTAACCAGCCTTATCTGTGTATACGAAAGGTCCCGAAGAAATTTCCCGTAGTTAAAGAGCTTATAACAAAAAATATGCTGAAGCAGGAGACGGCGGAGCTTCTCATTGGCAGGCTCAGGCAAGGCTCTATGCTGATAAGCGGGGGCAATTCATCAGGAAAAACAACACTTCTAAACGCTCTTAAGGAGACAATTCCGGACAACTGTGCAGTTCTTGTCGCGCAGCAGGCGGACGAGCTGACCACCAGATATCACCCTGACATGATGTTTCTGCACTCCCTGCCTAAAACCTCGGAGAGCGCGGTCAGCTATGACTTAAAGGACATAAGCATAGCTGGACTTACAATGGATGTGGATTATTTTATTATCGGAGAGGTAAAGGGAGATGAAGCGCTGTATCTGCTTAATGCAGCATATACCGGACAGATATGTGCGGCTACCATTCATGCGCCGTCTGCGGACAAATCAGTTTATAAGCTTGTGGATTATGCCATGTACGACAGCAGGTATTCGCGTGATGAGCTTATGAAAATGATGGATTGCTTTAAGACCTTGGTATTTATGGAAAATTTTAAGGTTAAAGAAATATTTAACTGCAGCGGTTGGGATGATATCAGAAAGGAGCTTAAGCTTGAGCGTATCTTTTAAAAATATTTTAATATTTGTTTTATTGTTTTTGGGCTTTTTCATGTGGTTTTCAGGTATGAAGAGGACAAGGATGATAAGGAGGCTTCTGCTTAGTACAAGGGATAGTGTGCGTGAAACCGCCGAGAAAAGAATTAAAATGAGCAGACAGAGACTTCAAATGTCTGACAATGATAAGCTGTGGTGGACAGGGCTTGAGAAGATGCTGTGCTACAGCGGCTTCAGAAGGGCCTTTCCGTATGTCACAGCTGAGGTCTTTATAGCGCTGAATATAGCATTTTTTTCGGCTGCATTTCTGATATTGTGTAAGCTGTTTGGAATTGCGGCGGCATTTGCGGGAGTGGGGCTCGGGCTTGCTTCGGAAACAGTGATTTTTAAGGTTAAAAGAATGAGAAATATGAATTCAGTTAATGATAATCTTCTGAAATTTCTTGATTTTCTGGGAAGCTATAGTATTACCTCGGGTGAGATATCGGGAATACTCGGACAGATTGGCAGATATGTGGAGGAGCCCATGAAAAGTGCGCTGGAGGAATGCAGCTATGAGGCACGTACCACCGGCGACATAGGAGCCGCGCTTTTGTCAATGGCAGAAAAAATTGAACATCCTCAGTTTAAGGAGATTATAAGAAGCATGGAAATTAATGTCAGATATTGTGCGGATTTCTCAATGTTGGTATCGGAAAGCAGAAGAAGCATGAGAGATTATTTAAAAACCTCTCAGGAGAAAAAAAGTATGCTGAGAGAGGCTGCCATCAATATGACGCTGCTTCTGATAATGTCGGCGCTGTCACTTGCAGTAGTGGATGGACTGATTAAAAAATCCGTGTGGGATATACTGATTTATTCTTTTTTCGGAAGAACTGCGGTTGCAATAACCGCGGTGATAGTCTGTCTTTTTTTGAGGCAGATATGTGAAAACTGATTATGGCGTTGTATAGACGGCGGAATTGTATAAAATTGGAGGGAAAATGACAACAGATAAGCTTTTTACAGCTACAGCCGTACTGAGAGCAGTATGCGCAGCGCTTGTATTTCTTGCAGTCCTAATATTGCTTTTTAAAAGAACAGACAAATTAATATTGTCGGCATGTCGGGAAATATCAGGCTTGATAAGTCGAAAGGGAAGGAGGACGGGATGGTACCTTGAAACTGAAGGAATGTTGAAAAGAACCGGTGCGGCATTTCATTTTGGCAGGGGCATAAGCCCGGGGAAATATCTTGCGGCAGGGGTATTGTGTGCCTTGACAGGCTTTTTTGCGGGAAGCGCTTTTTCAACAGTCTGCGGAATTGCATTTTCTGCGCTTATGTGGCTTATGCCCATGCTTTTACTGGCATATCTCAACAAAGTTGATAATGAAAAAATGCTTGCTGATATAAAGCTGGTATATTCATCATTGGCAATGCAGATACGAGCGGGAATAAATATGTCGAATGCCCTTCTTGAATGCTACGGAGGCGTAAGGGAGAAAAGACTCAGGAGTGCGTTGCTTGAGCTTGCCTCGGACCTGGTGGTTAAGTCCGATATTTTTAAAGCATTGGAGGATTTTCAGTCAAAGTTTGATAATCGTTATATTGATTCTCTTTGTATAACAGTTCTTCAGGCATTAGAGTCAGGACAGGCAGTAGAGCTTTTGGGGGACATTTCCGAACAGATAAAGGATATGGAGGGCTCAGTAATGGAAAAGAAAAAGGGAAAGCTTGACAGAAGCATAACCTTTTATCAGTTGGGAATTCTTACGGCGGTTCTTATTGTAATTTTATATGCATGCGTTGACTATATGTTCAGCGCAGCGCTCAGCTTTTAAACAGCTTTACATCAGGCTTGTGTCCGCGGCGCAGTCACAGGCTCTGACAATACTGAAAAGCGCCGCAGAAGGGTGAGAAAGTGAAAAAAATAAAAGATGGCGCAAACAAAATAATCAGTCTTGCAATACATAAGGAGTCTGGAATCGACGGAATATTAGTGACGGTAGGCCTTTGCATAATAGCGCTCCTGCTGTGCGTGGTAATGAAGGACAGTCTTACTGAGTTTATACAGACGTTGGTAAGCGCCATGACTGAGAAGGCAAAGATTATTTTAAACGGCACATCCGTTTAAAGCATGCCGTATTGAGCAGATGGTGGGGAAAATGAAGAACATAATAAAAAAATTAAAAAAAAGCATTAATGGGGCAGCCGCTTTAAAGAGCGCAGGAGGCATAGGAGAATTGGCTGCCACAGGAATTTGCATAATGGCAATGACAGTCATAGTTGTCTCATATTTTGGATGTATTGAGCTTGTGCTCCAGAAGACTAAGGTCGGGCAGCTGGCGCGGGAATATATACTGAGAATGGAAACAGTGGGATATCTTACTGCTGACGACCAGACGAATCTGCTTAGAGAGTTGGAGGAGATTGGGGTTACAGGAGGGGAGCTTGGGGACACGACAACGCAGCCTGCGGGCTATGGCCAGAGAATTGTGCTTGATATCAGCGGAAAGCTCAGAGGGGAGTATGAATTTAATGAACGCAGGGTTTCCACCGCCAAATACTAATCTCAAAAATAAAAAGCTGTCATATCAGATGGGGCAGGTTGAGTGGGCTATGGGCTTATTTTCAATTCTTTTTGTTGCGGTTTTATTATGCGCGGGACTGCAGCTTGAGGTATACAAAGCGGCAGCTCTCTATATGGAGGATGCGCTTGCTGCCGCAAATCTTGCATCAGCGCTGATAGATATTGAGGAATATGGTATTTCGCACAATATGATAATAAATGAGCCCGAGCTGCATTTTGAGATATATAAAAGCGCGCTGAAAGAAAATCTCGGTCTAAATGACGATTGGGAAAATACAAATACCGGACTTTTCTCAGGAAAGCCTGTTATCGAATGCTATATTATTTACAATGTGAGTGATTACGGCGTTGAAATAATAAGTGTGAACGATGAAGGAATTGTCAGCGAGGAGTTCCGGGAAACAGGTGAGGCTTTTGCACCTAATGGAATAATGATAGAGGCGACGGGAGTTTACAGTGAGATTTCCTTTCCTGTAAGCGCTTTCTTTGGAATGCAGGTAAATGCGAAGAAGGGAAAGCTGGTGGATGTGGTTGACAACTGAAGCATACTGCACAGTTCAATACGGCAGCTGCAATTTTTATGCGGCTGCCTGCCTCTAAAATAATACAAGGGAGAATGGAATTATGAAAATTTACAATAAGCTTTCCAATACAGGATTTTGGATGGGAGGTGTTATCACTGCAATGATTGCAGCAGCCGCGGTTTTTGCGGTAATGCTTCAGATTGAGAAGAATACCCTTTCCGATTACGAAAAGGGTGATGTTTATATTGCCACAGAATCAATCCCTAAGGGACAGACAATGACGGAGGAAAACATAGGCGGGTATATAGAGGTGCAAAAGGCTGACATAAAGCTTATACCGGAGACTGCGGTAACGGATTTGGCAGGTTTAAATGGAATGACGGCAAATTACAATATTGACAGAGGGGCTCTGTTGACATATGGAATGTTTGACAGCGTAAGCGAGGCGACAGAGGGAATGGAGGAGCCTGTAATAGCCGGAATTAAAGCGGAGGATGTATATCAGCTTGCAGGAGGAATGCTCAGGGCGGGTGACCGTATTCATATTTACGGTGCGGATGATTCGGGTGTTGTACAGCTTAAATGGAGTAATGTGTATGTACAGCAGGTGTTTTCAGGTTCAGGGGCAATTATAAAAAGCGGTGATTCGGAGACGGCTGCCCAGAGAATTAATGTTTATATTGATAAGTCTGAGGTTGAAGGCTTTTACACCGAATTAAAATCCGGCTCGCTGAGGGTGGTGAAGGTATGTGAATAGGACTCTTACAAGACTTTTAACAGCTATGCTGCTGGCAGCAGTATGGATAAAATGCGGCATAAGCTGCAGAGCAGAAACAATATATGACAGCCCTTATGTTTCCTTAAGCCCTGATGGGGAAGCGTGGACGACAGACAGTGGGGAGACTGATTATACATGGTATCAGGAGGGAACGACTGTGTATTCCGGAATCAGCTCAAGTCTTCCTCAGCTAGTGGAGGGAGAGCATTATTACAAGGTCTTACGCAGCGGACAGCTGGCTGTGGGAAAGTGGGTGGTGGTTCACCGTACCGGCATATGTACACATGACAGCTATCCGTCAGGCCTGGGAGAATGGCATGGAATCGCATACGGCAGGTCGCCGTGCTTTCGCTATTATTATTCCGGCTGGAATGCTTACTGTGCAGACTGTGGTGAGAAAATATCCGATATGCTTTTTTATATGAGTGAGGCTGCCGCTGCCTCCATAAGTTATCTGGAAGTGGGCGGAAATAAAGCATATTATTATTTATGTCCCTGGTGTGACAATCTTGAGCAGGGGAGGACTATAGGCAGGCATGAATGTAAGGCGGTTTCCGCAAATCAGTATAAGGTACACTATGATGTAAACACAATACAGACAAATTTCGGATATATGGCGGACAGCAGGCATATGTACAACAACGCGGAGGAATATGAGGGCAGTCCGGTAACTCCTGTCATGCGTCTTTCCAAAAACAGATATGTGAGGCCGGGATATGAATTTGACGGATGGAATACAATGCCTGACGGAAGCGGTGTGTCCTATGAGGATGAGGAAAAAATTTTAAATCTTACATCTGCGGACTGCAATATTGACAGTAAAAAGGGTACAGTTGTGCTGTATGCCATGTGGAGAGCATCTGAGAGTACCTTGGTAATTGACCCGTCAGGAGGCGAGTATGCTGGAAATAAAGAGAAGACATATATAACGAATACCTTTTATTCTCAATATATCGTTGACGAGGAGAAGCTTAAAGCCCCTGACGGACATACGGTAAGCTTTGAGACATATGGTGCAGGACAGCTGTCTCCTGTAACAGGTGAAATGCATTTTTCCGGCTGGACTGAGCAGGAGCCGTTTGAGGGCAGCTTTGACGGTGTGATATATCGGTTTACGGCGTCTGATGGAAATATTGACACTATAAAGGCAAATTATGCCGCGGACAGTATCGTGCTTCCCAATATAAGCAGAGAAGGCTGCTCCTTTGGCGGCTGGTATTATGATGAAGGCTTTGAGCTTCCTGCCGGAGGGGCAGGTGACGAGCTGATACCGGCACATGATATGACACTGTATGCCCAATGGGTAGAGCTTAAGCTGTATGCGGAGAATAATCTTTCGGATAACGACGGAAGAGGAGCTGTAGATTTGGAATGGAGTCAGGAGGATAATAAGGAAAAAAGCTACAGGCTGTATCAGAGAAGCGAATATGAGGACGAGTGGAAGCTTATAAGCACCGCGGCAGACATAGGAAACGATATGTCTCTGAGAATGCAATATACCTTTTCGGGAAAAAAGCAAATATATACCGTACCTTATACAGGCTTTTATATAATTACCGCTAGTGGTGCGCAGGGCGGAGGATACGATAAATTCAGCGGCGGAGAGGGCGGAACGGTCAGGGCAAGATTATGGCTTTATTCGGGGGAGAGGGTGACATTAACCATAGGAGGCTCAGACGGATATAACGGCGGAGGCAGCGGAGGTATGTTTGCAAACGGAGGCGGATGTACCGTTATTTCTACAGAGCGCAGCGGAGTAATACTTGTTGCGGGAGGCGGCGGAGGCGCCTCTGTTATGGGCGATGGAAAGCCCGGCGGAAAAGCAGACAGAATACTGTCCACCGGAATCTGCGGAGAGGACGGCGAGGCAGGAGGCGGTGGGGGATATTACGGAGGAAAAGCAGGGAGACTTATAATCCACAGTCATACACAGAGCTGCTATGAAGACATCTCCGTGGACATTCTTTCGGAGTATGCAGCAAAAGCTGCCTCATGGTCGTATTATTATGAAGACGGAGATGACGAGTATCCGATGAGAGTAATTTCCTATGGATTAGGAGAGGAACAGCAATACAGGCAGGCATTTATTGATATGGAGAACGAGGGCTTTCCATTGACTATAATACCACAAAATCAGATTCCGACGGATGGTGCTGAGGCTGTAAGGCTTGAGGTCTGCCAGAACTGCACAAGCGGAAAAGGGTACTCCGGAAATTACATTGAGAATGGAGGCATTGCAATATACAATCAGGATGGGGAAAGAATTTATTGCAGTATAAACAGAGGCTCCGAAAAATATGTTGTGTCGAGGTGGCAGGATTATGATTCGGACGGAAATGAAGAGGATTGGGGAGTTGAGTGGGGACCTGTGGATAATCCCGGACTTTACCACATGACATATAATAATTCTGACCAGTTAATCAGCAGCTACAGCAACCTTTCCTTTGACCCGGGATATGACGAAACCATCGCGAGGGCTGCAAGGATTTTCGGAGGAACTACATATGCTGACCTTAATCCCGATTTTTTTGGCTCGAGGGTATACTACATAATTGAGGACATTGAGCTGCCCGCAGGGACAACGGCAATAACAGTTGTGTCGGAAATGCCGGCTGTTGATGTAAGAGAGCATGCCTTTTATACACTCAGGCTTGAAGGTGGGAAAAGGCTGACCTGCGGTTATACGGAGGGACAGGTATTGTCAAGTGAACCCGCATGCGGAGGAAGCAGTTATATAAACACCGGGTGTGCGGATTATTATACTGAGAGCAGCGGAGGAGGCATCGGCGACGGATATGCGGAAATCGTATCTGATGAGGTAGGCTTCTTAAATATTTTATCACTGAAGGGTGTGTCGGCACCGGACCTTAATGCGCCGGAGGCAGTTGACACGGGTACGGTAGAAATAATTGCACCGGATGCCGAAAACGTAAAGATAGTCTGGTCAGCGCCAAAAGACATTGGAACAACCTACTATCATATGGCAGAATCGTATATTGCGGAAAGCACAGAGCTTTTATGCAGCTCTAATATAACATCAAACACTATTGTTACTGGAGTAAAGGGCTATTATATTGTATTGGACGAGAGAGCTGAGCTTGAAGTCTCTGAGTACAATGGAGAATTCTGCGATGAGGAATATACGGTGGTATCTGTGAAAAAAAACACGGAGTATCTGCATATTGCTGCTGTGGATTATGCCGGGAATGTAGGAAAAACAGTACATATAAAAATAAATCCGTATACAGATATTCCATGGCAGGTATGTACTGTAAAGCTATCTCTTGAGGAAGGGGAAAATGTGTACAGCGGGGCTGTCGGGCAGGATAATAATGTATTTTATGTGCGAAGTGATGGAATTACTCCTTTTATGGTGAATTACGAGGCATACATTCTTGGGCGGGCTTCAGAAGTCTATCAGATAAATTATGCTGTTTTTGAATCTGAATGCGGTGAAAATATTGGTAAAAATCAGGTTGTCTGTTCAAATACGGCTGTCTCGGAGGAAATTACACTGAATAGCGACGAGATATATACGGAGTGTGACGGAGATACATTGCTGTCGGACTATCCGTATACGAGGGCACAGAGGCTTGACGGATGCCGCAGACTTAGCGTAAAGCACAAATTTACCATTTCATATGATGATGGAGGTAAAGGTATAATTGTCACTCCGCGAGCCGGAGTGGAAAAAAATGGACAGATAATTTTCTCTGACTATGAAGCTGATTTGGAAAACGGTCTGGTAATTATAGGTGATGGTGAGGCGCCAATAGTAAGCGGTATGGAGGCTCTTGAGAATATAGCGCTTATAGACAGAGATGAGGGAAATGTATTAATTAAGCTTAATGCCGCTGACATGCTCAGTGGGCTCAGGTCTTTTGAAATATCTGTCATAAATTCTGATAATGCATGTGAGCGCAAATGGGAGTCTGACGAAGACGGAAGTATATATCTTGATATTACGGAGGATGAGCCGATTTTCAGCGGTGATTTCATTATATATATATCGGCGGAGGACAATGTTGGAAACAAATGTGAGTACAGCTTTGGGGCTACTGAGTTTGCGCTGCATACTGATGTAGAGAGAATACTTGAGCCCCATGAGCCTGTGTTTCAGTCAGGAGAAAGCGGAATTCTGAGAATATCCACATGGGGATATGCCGATAAGGTTGAAGTGGAATTCCCTGATGAGCTTACGGCGCTGAACCCGAAGCTTAATATCTGTATTGATTATACCGACCTTCCGGGGTACAGACATGATGAGGCATTGCAGTTTATGATACCGTTATACACGCCGGAAAACCGGAGTTATGAGATAACGGTGAGAGCATATAAAGGTGATAAGATGCTCGAGGAGCATCCGCGAATTAGTGTTGTGGGAGTGGAAGGAACGGTGCTTGACGATTTCAGGACAAGATTAAGATGATATGGATGCGGGGTGATTAATTATATGTGAAAATATTTATGATATAAGCTTTGGTGTATATCTTATTATAAGTATATTTATAAATATGATAATACTGTTTTCGGGCTTCGCACTGGCTAAAAAGTGGGATTTGCAGGAGGCGCCAGAGCTTTCAGGCAACGGCCGCGGATATTTACTGCTTATATCCGCCGCTGCCTCCGTCTGCAGTACATGCGTTTTGTCTGTGGGAAGCGTTATGGAAAAATTTGATAATATAACGGATATTATACTCATGGGAATTCTGTCGGGCTGCATACTTTTTGCGTCTGTTATGGATATGCTTTCAAATAAGGTATATGATTTTATATGGTGGCTTGCGGCGGCATCAGAGCTTATAATATACATATGGCATCCTGTATCT
The DNA here is from genome assembly GCA_021200695.1 of Lachnospiraceae bacterium. GTDB lineage: Bacteria > Bacillota > Clostridia > Lachnospirales > Lachnospiraceae > Acetatifactor. Next base: position 21,002 of record JAJQGF010000010.1, on the reverse strand, counting down.
GTATGGGGGCTGGTATGTCTTACACTGTTTTTTGTTATTCAGGAAATTTTCCTTGTAAAGCTGTATGGCAGGGCAGACTGCCATGCCTTCTGTATATGTGCTGTTATGGAGAGCATTTTCGGCATGGACATTACGGGCTTTTTAATGCATATGATATTTTCTTTTTTTCTATTGTCCGCGGCGCAGTATTTTGCAGGAAACATAGACAAAAAGGGAAATTTAAAGACTCCCGTGCCATTTGTGCCCTATATAACCATGGCCTTCTGGATTAATCTGCTTGTTTTTTTACATGGAAAGTGATATATTATTTTAAATTTGTAATTCTTTTTGAGGCTCTGTAAATTTGCATAAGCGGCAGAAGGTGCGGTATGGTTACAATTTCCTTATGTATGATAGTGAAAAATGAAGAAAAGGTTCTTGCAAGATGCCTTGACAGCTTATCCGGTCTTATGGACGAGATAATTATCGTGGATACCGGCTCATTGGACCGGACTAAGGAAATAGCATCGCATTACACAGACAAAATCTTTGATTTTAAATGGACAGATGACTTTTCAGCGGCCAGAAATTTTGCATTCTCAAAGGCCACGCAGGAGTATATATATTCTGCTGATGCCGATGAGCTCCTGACATCTGATAATAGAGAAAAATTTGCCCTGCTTAAGGATAAGCTGCTGCCGGAAATAGATATAGTACAAATGAAATATGGCAATCAGCTTGAGTTTGGAGCAGTATATAATTATGACGAGGAGTATAGGCCAAAGCTTTTCAGACGGTTGAGGACATTTGTGTGGGAGGAGTCAATCCATGAGACGGTGCGGCTTGAACCGGTAATATTTGATAGTGATATAGTTATAACACATAAGCCGCATGAAAGCCATGCTCAGAGAGATTTTGCCGCCTTTAGGAAACAGATTTCAGAGGGCAGATATCTTTCAAAGCGCCTACATAATATGTATGTAAGAGAGCTTTTTATCGCGGGCAGTGATGAGGATTTTATTCTGGCCTATGATTTCTTTAAAGAATCGGCTATGGATACCCAAAGAAGCGCTGATGAAATTAATGAAGCATGTCTTGCGGCTGCACATGCGGCGAGGGTGTTAAAGGATATGACAGGCTTTATGAAATATACGACAAAGCTGGTGGCCTGCGGCGGATGCTCGGAAATATGCTGTGAGCTTGGAATTTTCTATGAGGCGGAGGGAGACTTTGACGAAGCAGTCATATGGTATTATAATGCTGTCTATGAGACTGAGCCTGTTGTAAAAAAGCTTGCAGGAGATATTGAACCTTTGGAGGGCCTGGTAAGATGCTACAGGGCATTGGGAATGAATGAGCAGGCGGAAGAATATTTTGCGAAGCTCTCTGCCATAAAATAATTACTGATGTGTAAAATCTGCAGAAATGAGGACAATACATAATGAAATGGGAAGATAATGTGCGAAGACTATCCCTTATGTCGCAGGAGAACAGCCTGATAAAAAAAATATGATAAAGCTTAATACAAATGAGTGTCCATATCCGCCGGCGCCGGGTGTTGCCAGATTGGCGGCGGGCATGGACTGCAACGCTATCAGACTGTACCCTGATTCAAACACTGCTTCGCTTACCTGTGCTTTGGCAGACTATTATCATGTAAAAAAGGAGCAGGTGTTTGTGGGGGTGGGCTCAGACGATGTACTGTCTATGGCATTTTTGACGTTTTTTAACGGAAGCCTGCCAATACTGTTTCCCGACGTGACATATTCCTTTTACGATGTATGGGCAAAGCTCTATCGGATTCCATATAAGACCTGCCCTCTCGATGAAAGCTGGCACATTAATCCAAATGATTATAAACAGCCTAACGGCGGCATAATATTTCCCAATCCAAATGCGCCAACGGGACTTCTGGAGAGCCTTGATACTGTTGAGGAGATTGTAAAGGCGAATCCCGGTGTTGTAGTTATAGTTGATGAGGCATATATTGATTTTGGAGGAGTAAGCGCGCTTCCGCTTCTTGAAAAATATGATAATCTGCTTATAGTCCAGACCTTTTCAAAATCACGTGCAATGGCAGGTATGAGAATTGGCTTCTGTATAGGAAATGAAAGGCTTATACAATATCTGAAGGATGTCAAATTCTCATTTAACTCGTATACAATAAATATGCCTTCGCAGGTGATAGGTGTGGAGGCAGTCAGGGATGAAGCTTATTTTAAAGAGATTACGGGTAAAATCATTGCTACAAGAGAGAGAATTAAAAATGTGCTTAGGGATTTGAAATTTACTTTTCCTGACTCTTGTGCGAATTTTATTTTTGCATCGCATGAAGCTGTACCCGCGAAGGAAATTTTTACAAAGCTCAGAGAAAGGGATATATATGTGAGATATTGGGATAAGCCGAGGATAAGCAATTCAGTGCGTATAACAATCGGAACTGACGCTCAGATGGATGCCCTCACGGATGCCCTCAGGGAAATCTGTAATAATGCTTAAATCTTAAAATTTGAAAGGAATACGGTTATGCTCAAAAACTATCTTATAATATTTTTTATTTCAATGGTGCCGCTTATCGAGCTCAGGGGAGCGATTCCTTATGCGGTAGGCTTCGGACTTCCGCTTTTGCAGAGCTATATTATATGTATAATAGGGAATATGCTTCCCGTACCGTTTATATATCTTTTTGCAAGAAGGATTCTTGAGTGGGGAGCGGATAAGCCTGTGATTGGGAAATTTTTCTCATGGTGTCTTGAAAAGGGGCACAAGGGAGGTGTGAAGCTTCAGGAGAAGGCAGGGAGAGGTCTTTTTGCCGCGCTGTTGCTGTTTGTCGGAATTCCCCTTCCCGGAACCGGAGCATGGACAGGGACATTGGCGGCGAGTCTGCTGGATATGGATTTTAAGTCAAGTGTAATAGCTGTTCTTCTTGGGGTAATTCTTGCCGGTATTATAATGGGACTGTTGAGCGCGGGTGTATTCGGCGCAATCGCAGCGGTATTTTAGGTGGTTAGAGCAATGTCGGGACAATACACGGATTTTGCAGAGGTATATGATGAACTGATGGATGATACTCCATATGAGGAGTGGAGTGAAACGCTTACAAATATAATAGAAAGGTATGGATTGTCGAAGCCTGTGAGAAATTCGCAGGATGCGCTTGAGTCCGAGAGAAATCTTGTGCTGGAGCTGGGCTGTGGTACGGGCAGTCTCACGGAGCTTATGTATAAGAGAGGATATGATGTAATCGGCGTGGACAACTCTGAAGCAATGCTTGACATTGCCGTGAGGAAAAGAGAAGAGAGCGGCTCGGATATTCTGTATCTGCTTCAGGATATGAGAGAGCTTGAGCTTTACAGTACGGTAGGCACAGTGATAAGCGTATGCGACAGCGTGAATTATATATTGGAGGATGAAGAGCTTATTACGGTTTTCAGACTTGTAAACAATTATCTTTATCCTAAGGGAATTTTTATTTTTGATTTTAATACAGATTATAAATACCGGGACGTAATAGGAGATACTGTTATTGCGGAAAACCGTGATGACTGCAGCTTTATCTGGGAAAACTATTATGATGAAGATACTGCGATAAACGAGTATGATGTCACGGTATTTGTAAGAGAGAAAAACAGTCTTTTCAGAAAATTTGAGGAAACCCATTTTCAGAGGGGATACCGTGTTGAAGAAATGGTCAGTCTTGTCGAGAAAGCAGGTATGCGGGTTATCGAGGTTACAGATGCAGATACGCATAATGCAGTCACAGAGACCAGCCAGAGGGTATATCTGGTAGCCGGAGAGCAGGGCAAGACAGGCTGAGCAGGACATAAGGGAAAGTATAAGGAGTCTGGTATGTCGGATTATTTAGTGAGAGCAACGGCGGCGGATGCGCAGATAAGGGCATTTGCCTGTACAACGGCGGAGCTTGTTGAAAAGGCAAGAACGGTACACAATACAAGTCCGGTGGTAACCGCCGCTCTGGGAAGACTTTTGAGCGCGGGTGTAATGATGGGCAGCATGTTAAAGGGAGACGGCGACCTTCTGACTCTTCAGGTAAAGGGAGACGGACCGGTAAACGGAATTACCGTGACTGCGGATTCTGAGGGGAATGTAAAGGGTTATGCAAATGTGCCTGATGTAATTATACCTGCAAAGCCAAACGGAAAGCTTGATGTGTCGGGCGTTGTAGGTAAGGGTTATTTAAGCGTTATAAAGGACATGGGCTTAAAGGAGCCATATGCCGGCAGGGTTGAGCTTCAGACAGGTGAGATTGCGGAGGATTTGACATATTATTTTGCGTCCTCTGAGCAGGTGCCCTCTTCGGTAGGTCTCGGAGTTTTAATGGAGAAGAATAATACTGTTAGGCAGGCAGGAGGGTTTATTATCCAGCTTATGCCATTTGCCGATGAGGAGGTAATCACGCGTCTGGAGAAAAATCTCAGGGAGGTTAGCTCTGTCACAGGCATACTTGATGCGGGAAACAGTCCCGAGGAGATGCTCGGGATAATATTAGATGGTTTGAAACCTGAAATAACAGATACCATGCCCTGCGCTTTTTCGTGCAGCTGCAGCAGGGAAAGGGTGAAAAAGGCGCTTGTAAGTATTGGCAGGAGCGAGCTTAAGGATATGATAGACGATGGTAAGGAGATAGAACTGAACTGTCATTTCTGCAATACAAATTATATATTCAGCGTTGATGAGCTTAAAAATATTTACAAAATGAAGGGGCTTCAATGAAGGATGGTTTTATAAAGACGGCGGCGGCGACTCCCGTGATAAAGGTTGCAGATACTGAATATAACGCAGAGGCTGTATGTGAAAAGCTCAGGGAGTGTTATGCCCATGGCGCAAAGGTTATAGTGTTTCCGGAGCTGTGTCTCACGGGGTACACCTGCGGGGATTTATTTCTTCAGAAGCAGCTGCTTAAAAAGGCTTTGGAGGCTTTATCCGTAGTGGCAGGGGCGACAGAGGGGACTGATGCGCTTGTTTTTGTTGGACTTCCCGTAGAAAAGAAGGGCAGACTATATAATGTGGCCGCGGTCTTACATGATGGAAGGGTACTTGCAATGATACCCAAGAGGAATATCCCGACATATGCGGAATTCTATGAGGGGCGTTATTTTGCAAACGGTAATGAAACGGTGGAGGAGTTTGTGTATGAAAATACACCGATACCATTTGGAACTAATGTTTTATTTGACTGCGTTGACCTTCCGGGATTAATGGTGGGCTGTGAGATATGCGAGGATTTATGGGTTGCGGAGCCTCCGGCAGGCAGACATGCTCTTATGGGTGCAACGCTGATTGTCAATCTGTCCGCCTCAAATGAAACCATAGGGAAGGACAGCTACAGAGAGCTTCTTGTAAAATCCGCCAGTGCAAGACTGCTCTGCGGATATGTATATGCCTCTGCGGGAGAGGGTGAGTCCACACAGGATGTTGTGTTCGGAGGACATAATATTATTGCTGAAAATGGGACTGTTCTTTCGCAGACAAGGCTTTTTGAAAACTCAGTCTGCTATGGCGACATAGATATTGACCGTATGAACATGGAGAGACGGAGAATGGGAACCTTCGGGGAGATGCCCACAGCATCGTATAAGCTCATAGCAGTCAGAATGAACAGGACTGTCACTGAGCTTGAGCGCAGCTTTGAGTCTCAGCCCTTTGTGCCTTCAGACGAGGGCGAGAGAGCAAAAAGGTGTGAGGAAATACTGTCAATTCAGTCTTATGGACTAAAGAAAAGGCTTGAGCATACAGGCGCTAAAAAGGTTGTTATAGGAATCTCCGGTGGACTTGACTCTACGCTTGCGCTTTTAGTGTCAGTAAGAACCTTTGATATTCTGGGACTTGACAGAAAGGGGATTGCTGCGGTAACGATGCCCTGTTTTGGAACTACCGGCAGGACATATGAAAATGCATGTAAGCTGGCAGAGGCGCTTGATACATCTCTAATCAGGGTAGATATAAGGGAGGCTGTGTCAGGGCATTTTGATGATATAGGCCAGGATATAAACAGGCATGACGCTGTTTATGAGAATGGTCAGGCAAGAGAGCGCACACAGGTGCTCATGGATATTGCAAACAAGGAAAACGGTCTTGTAATAGGAACGGGAGATATGTCAGAGCTGGCATTGGGCTGGGCAACCTATAATGGCGACCATATGTCAATGTATGGTGTAAATGCGGGAGTGCCGAAGACTCTTGTGCGCCATCTGGTTAAATACTATGCGGACATTTGTGAGGACACTGTGCTGGGCGCACTTCTTTATGATGTGCTTGACACTCCGGTAAGCCCTGAGCTGCTGCCGCCGGTTGACGGCAATATAGCACAGAGGACAGAGGAGCTGGTGGGGCCGTATGAGCTGCATGACTTTTTCTTATACTATATGTTAAGATGTGCTTTTCCGCCTGAAAAAATATACAGAATAGCTGTTGAAGCATTTAATGGGCAGTATGACGGGGAGACCCTGCTTAAGTGGCTGAAAACATTTTACAAGCGTTTTTTTGCAAATCAGTTTAAGCGCTCATGCCTGCCGGACGGCCCCAAGGTGGGAAGTGTAGCTGTATCGCCGAGAGGCGACCTCAGAATGCCTTCCGATGCCTGCGCCCGTATATGGCTTGAGCAGCTTGAAGGAATCCGGCTGAATAATGACGCTGGCAGGCGGTGAGTCAGGCTATGGTATCAGAGCTTTTTCAAGCGAACTGTTTATTGCCTCGAGAAGTACCAGAGATGTGTACTTGCTGTCAGAGGTGTAGGTGACCTGCTCAATATTCTGCGTCTGATAAAGCTGCTCGCATATTGAAGCAAATGTGGGCTCGAGCAGGGGGTACATTGTGGTTATGGTATCGCTAAGATTTACAAGTCTGACAGAGGAGATGCCTGCATCGTCCACTATGACCTCGACGTCAATGCTTTCACCTGCAAGCACAAGCTCTGTAGTGTACACTCCCGGTATGTAAATGCTTTCCGAAGCGGTTTCGGCGGACTGTTCGGAGCTCTCTTCTGATTCCGTATCAGACTGCTCGTCATTTTTATCGGGAAGAAACATAAATATAAATAATAATATAAACAATATCCCTAATGCGGCAAAGATGCCGGTATAAATTAATTCTTTCATATGAAGTACGACAATTTTTGTTTTTGCGCTCATCAGTGTTCTCCTTATAGGCTATCGCTGAGACATATTCTTACTTAAAGGATATGAAAAACGTTCGTAAAATATGATGAATTTATTGGGGGTATTTTTTATAGTATTGATTGACAATATATAAACACGATTGATATTATTGGTACAAACGGAGTTTGTGAATGCGCAGTATCCGCAGACTCCAATATATTTAAGATACTGCGCAGAAATGAGGTAATGCATGAATAATTACACAAAAGAAGATGTGATAAGGATTGTCAGGGAGGAGGATGTCGAATTTATAAGACTTCAGTTCACAGATATGTTCGGCAGCCTGAAAAATATAGCAATAACTGCGAGCCAGTTTGAGACGGCATTGGACAATAAATGTATGTTCGACGGCTCTGCGATTGTAGGCTTTGTAAAGATTGAGGAGTCAGATATGTACTTGTATCCTGACTATTCAACTCTTGAAATCTTTCCGTGGAGACCCCAGCAGGGCAAGGTCGCCAGAATGATATGCGACGTATACCGTCCCAATGGGGAGCCGTTTGCGGGCGACTCAAGATATGTTTTAAAGCGTGCAATAAAAAAGGCTGAAGCTTTGGGCTATACATTTAAGGTAGGACCCGAATGTGAATTCTTCCTTTTTGATACAGATGAGAACACAATGCCAACCGTTGAGACGCAGGAGAAGGCGGGATATTTTGACGTGGGGCCTCTTGATTTCGGTGAAAATGCAAGACGTGACATGGTTATGACGCTTGAGGATATGGGATTTGTTATCGAGGCGTCACACCATGAGATAGCGCCGGCGCAGCATGAGATAGATTTAAGATATGATGATGCTCTTACTGTGGCTGACAATGTAATGACATTTAAGCTTGCTGTCCGTACCATAGCGAAGAGACATGGGCTTCACGCGACCTTTATGCCCAAGCCCAAGCAGGGTGTCAACGGCTCAGGCATGCATATAAATATGTCCCTTCACGACATGAACGGTAAAAATATTTTTGAGGACGCTTCGGATTCCATAGGCTTAAGCAAAGAAGCATATTATTTTATAGGTGGTCTGATGAAGCATATAAAGGGAATGGCTGCGGTCACAAATCCTATTGTAAATTCCTACAAGAGACTTGTACCCGGATATGAGGCGCCTGTGTATATTGCATGGAGTGCGACAAACAGAAGTCCCCTGATACGCATTCCTTCAGTAAAGGAGGGCTGCAATACCAGAATAGAGCTGAGAAGTCCGGATTTGGCATCAAATCCATATCTTACTCTGGCGGTCTGCCTAAGCGCAGGTCTGGACGGCATATCCAACAAAATTATGCCTCCGGGAAGTGTAAATGCCAATATATTTGAAATGTCTGACAATGAGAGAAAAGCCATGGGCATAGACAGTCTTCCGGGAACGCTTCAGGAGGCTGTAGATGAGCTTGAAAGGGATGAGTTTATATGCGATGTGCTTGGTGAGCATATAGCACAGAGATATATTGATGCCAAGAGGCAGGAGTGGTTTGAGTACAGCACCCAGATATCAGAGTGGGAGCTTGACAGATATCTGTATAAATATTGATTTCACCTCTTTAATTTTGACGAGAAGGAGGTGGGCATTTGACAAATATAATAGTAGCGCTGCCGAAGATGGAGGAGGCCAAGATTATCAGAAATATTCTGGTGAGAAGCGGCTTCAGCGTCACCGGTATATGTACGACCGGCGCGCAGGCGGTAAGTCAGGCGGATGGCCTGAGCGATGGGTTGGTGGTATGCAGCTATAAGCTTACGGATATGGTATATTCAGAATTACATGAATATCTTCCCTCAGGCTTTGAAATGCTGCTTATGGCGTCGGCGCGTCTTATAGATGAATGTTACGGAAATGACATAGTGTGCCTTTCAATGCCTCTAAAGACAGATGATTTGATAAACACGGTAAATATGCTGGTGGAGGGTATTGAGAGGAGAAGGCGCAGGGCAAAGTCTAAGCCTAAGGTCAGAAGTGCCGAGGAGGAGAGCGCCATAAAGGAGGCCAAGGAAATTCTTATGGCGCGCAATCACATGACTGAGGAGGAGGCCCACAGATATATTCAGAAATGCAGTATGGACAGTGGGACAAATATGGTTGAGACGGCGCTTATGGTACTCTCCATGATGAGAGGATAATGCGCTGACAGAAAGGAATATGATGATTAAATACAGGCTTACAACAATCCATAAAATTATAGTTTTTTTTCTTTTGCTGCTTGCCGTATTTATGTTTCTTAAGCCTCAGGCATATTCCGAAAATACTGAAGGGGTTGATATAGTGCTTGATATGCTGCCGGAGGGAGACTATACGGCAAGCATTGTATATCACGATTCGCCCGAGGGAAATGAAATTGTCATATATACTGAGGAGTATGCCGATTCTGATAATGAAAGAGGTCTGGAGATAGCAAGGCAGGAAATGGAAGCCGGTTTAGGAAGGCTTGAGATTACATTTCATCTGGACGAGAGCCTATACGATGTGCGAATAGCTACGGCAATGGATGGAGAGCAATACTATATTGAGTCCACTCATATTCAGGGATTGCAGCTTCTCGATTATGACAATTATTATCTTGCGGGATTATTTATTCTTATTGCGGCGGGAACGGTTCTTCTGGGGTGGCATGTTCCGTTTGATAAATACAAAATTCCGGCGTTTATTGTATTGCTTGGGGCGATAGCAAGTCTTCCGCTGTTTTCGGATTTTATTTTTCTCGGGGGAGATTCATTATTTCACTTTACAAGAATCGAGGGGATTTATAAGGCCTTGGAGGCTGGAGAATTCCCAGTGAGAATAAATCCCATTCAGTCAAAGCTTTTAGGCAATATTTCTGCGTCAATGTACCCGCAGCTTTTTCTTTATCCCGTGGCATTAATGCATATGATGGGAATGTCTGTGATGCTTGGATATAAGCTTTTGCTGTTTGCTGTAAATATAGGAACGGCAGCGTTCAGCTATCTTTGCGGAAGAGGGATATTTAATTCCAAAAGAGCGGGAATCGCGGCATGTGTTTTGTATACCTTTTCTTTATACAGGCTTAATAATGTATATTTCAGAGCAGCGCTTGGAGAAAGCATAGCTATGACTTTTTTTCCGTTGGTGCTGTGGGGAGTATTTGAACTTCTGTGGGGAGAGCGCAAAAGGTGGTATGTGTTGCTTATTGGACTCACCGGTGTTATTGAGTCCCATGTGCTTTCATTTGAGTTGTGCGGTATGTTTATACTTTTGGAGGGAGCCGTATGGCTTTTTTCAAAAAAGGTATATCAGAAAAAGAAAAGATTAATTTCTATATTTAAGACGGCAGTATTAACGCTTCTGCTTAACGCCTCGTTTCTGGTACCCTTTCTGCGGTATATGTGCGAGGACTTTGTCGTATTTAATCAGGATAGGGACCTTGAGGGCTCGGCGGCGTATTTTTCGCAGATGTTCAGTTTTTTCCCTACGGTTGCGGGAAGCGATGAGGTAAGGGGATATACCTATAATGAAATGCCCATTACTGTCGGAGGCGTGTTGGCAATAGGAATAATAATATTTGCAGCTGCGGCAATATATTATGGCGGCAAAACATATGTTTACTCTGTCGGAAGCCATTGTCTGGTGTTTGGAGGAATTTCACTCATAATGTCATCATGGCTGTTTCCGTGGGAGGAATTCGGAAGGAACAAACTTTTTGAGAAATTATTTTATCCACTGCAGTTCCCGTGGCGTTTTCTCGGAATCGCAAGCATATTCCTATGTATTGTAGCTGTGTGCGGGTTATTGTTGCTGAAAAAAGACATATTACAAAAAACTATCGGAGGAATTATAATTTTTATAAGTCTAATCTCCGCATTTTATTATTTTGATAGTATATCATATAATGTCATATCTACGGATGACAAAATGTATATTGAAAGCTCTCGATTCCACGACGGACTTTATCTGTACGCAAATGATTTGGGAAGCGGCAGCAGATATAATGTTTATACCTGTAACGGCACGGAAGTGGTATATTCAAATTATAATAAAAAAGGAAGTTCTGTAACTGTGGACATAGAGCCCGCATCAGACAGTGTTGACAGTGACTATCTTATATTTCCGTTGTATTATTATCCCGGATATAAGCTGACGGTTAACGGAGTTGAGCAGGAAGTGCTGGTAATCGACTACCGCGCGGCATGTGAGCTTCCGAAGGAGGCTGCTCATATCGAGATAAGCTTTTATGGATTCACATATTTTTATGTGGCGGATATTATAAACGCATTGACGGCGGCAGGATTGGCGGGCTATGGACTGTATGCTGCGCTGCGCGTTAAGAAGCGTGAAAATGCCTGACCGGGCTGAGCAAAGGAGGTTTGTTATGAGATTTACAAAAATGCATGGGTGCGGAAATGACTATATCTACATCGACGGAGCGAAGGAAAAGGTTTGTGACAATGGAAAGCCTGAGCTGGCAAAGCGTCTTAGTGACAGACATTTCGGAATAGGCGGCGACGGCGTTATCTTTATAAACCCGAGCGATGAGGCTGACTTTGAGATGGAGATGTATAATGCTGACGGAAGCCGTGCGGAGATGTGCGGGAATGGAATACGCTGTGTCGGAAAATATGTATATGACAAGGGTATGACTGATAAAAAGGAGATATCCGTAATAAGCTGCGGCAAAATCAAATATCTCGAGCTGACAGCTGATGGAGAGGGAAGAGGAGAGGTGGTAAGAGTCCGGGTAAATATGGGAAGCCCGATTCTGAAGCCTGAGCTTATTCCCGTGAAGGCTGAGGGAGACAGCGTTGTGGATGAGCCGATAGAGGCAGCAGGAGTCACCTATAGGATGACATGCGTATCTATGGGCAATCCGCATGCAGTGATATTTATGGACGACGTGGCGGGGCTTAAGCTGGAGCAGATTGGCCCTTTAATTGAGAACCATGAGCGCTTTCCTAACAGAACCAATACCGAGTTTGTACAGGTTATTGATAAAAAAAATGTATTTATGCGAGTGTGGGAGAGAGGAACCGGAGAAACGCTTGCATGCGGCACAGGCTGCTGTGCTGCGGCTGTAGCATGTATATTGAACGGTTTGACGGATGATGAGATAACTGTTAAACTAATAGGCGGCGAGTTACAGATTAAGTGGGATTGTGAGAAAAATCTAATCTTTATGACGGGGCCGGCAGAAACCGTATTTGAGGGAGAAGTGTGAAAATATTAAGCTGTATGACAGCGGAATGGAGGAATAATATGTTTAAGATAAACGATAACTATTTAAAATTACCCGGGAGCTATCTTTTTTCAACTATTGCAAAGAAGGTAAATGCGTATTCTTCGGCGCATCCGGAGGCTAAAATCATCAGGCTCGGCATCGGAGATGTGACACAGCCAATTGCGCCGGCTATAATTGAAGTCCTTCACGGTGCGGTGGACGAGATGGCAAACGCAGAAACCTTCCACGGATATGCTCCGGATTTGGGATATGAATTCCTGCGCAATACAATAGCAGAGAATGATTACAGGGCCAGAGGCTGTAATATTACTCCTGATGAAATCTTTGTATCAGACGGTGCTAAATGCGACTGTGGAAATATTCAGGAAATTTTCAGCATTGACAATAAGATTGCAGTGTGTGACCCTGTGTATCCGGTCTATGTGGACTCAAATGTAATGGCGGGAAGAACCGGTACATATGACAGTAAATCCGAGACATGGAGTGATGTAATATATATGCCGTGTACGGCTGAAAATAACTTTGCGCCCGAGCTGCCTAGGGAGACGCCTGACCTTATCTATCTCTGCTTTCCCAACAACCCTACAGGCGCTGTCGTAAACAAGGAGCAGCTTCAGGAGTGGGTTGACTACGCGAACAGGGTTGGTGCGGTGATTCTTTTTGACGCCGCATATGAAGCATATATTTCAGAGCCTGACATTCCTCACAGCATTTATGAGTGCGAGGGCGCGAGGAGCTGCGCCATAGAGTTTCATTCCTTTTCAAAGAATGCAGGCTTTACCGGACTCAGGCTTGGCTACACTGTAATTCCTAAGGATTTAAAGGCAGACGGAGTATCTCTCAATGCCCTTTGGGCAAGACGCCACGGAACAAAGTACAACGGTGCGCCGTATATTATTCAGCGCGCCGGAGAGGCCGTGTACAGTGAAGCCGGAAAAGAGCAGCTCAAAAAGCAGGTTGCTTACTATATGAACAACGCACATTATATATTTGATAATCTTAAGGCCGCAGGCTATACGGTGTCGGGAGGCGTAAACTCTCCCTATATCTGGCTCAAGGCTCCGGCAGGAATGACCAGCTGGGAGTTCTTTGACTATCTGCTTGAAAACGTAAATGTAGTAGGTACGCCGGGCTCCGGCTTTGGACCGAGCGGTGAGACATATTTCCGTCTTACTGCGTTCGGAAGCTACGAAAATACCGTAGAGGCGGTAGAGCGTATGAAGGGTGCCATTGCGCATATTGGGTAAACGGACCCGGACACAGATATGCTGCAGAGAGGAGAATACAGCAATGAAGCATAAAAATAAAAAAAATATAATTTTGTGCACTGCGGCATGTATTCTCACTCTGATTTCAATCTGTGTAATTTATGCGGTACATAAAGAAATTCCGTTTATGATGGATGATATCTGGTATTCAACAAAGCTTTCAAGTGAAGAACCGATTAAAAATTTTGCCGATATAGTCGAAAGCCAAATCTGGCATTATTTTAATTGGGGCGGAAGAAGCATGACGCATGCCCTGCTTCAGCTGACCCTGCTTTCGGGGGAGACTGCTGCAGATATACTTAATGTTGCGGTGACACTGCTTCTATGCTTTGTGATATGCCTTAATGCGGGTATAAAAAGGGGCGGAGGAATGCCTGGGATATTTGCTGCATTGTCAATGCTTCTGGGACTTAACGCAAATTGGAAGATGAGCATGTTCTGGCAGGCGGGAGCGGCTAATTATCTGTATATTACGGTGTTTATTATGCTGTATCTGTACTGTTACCTGCGTGAGCTTGACGATGCTGACTGCCTTGTTTCGGAGACAGGGCAGCCTGCAAATAAGCTTTTTGGAATTACATTATGGATAATTCCGCTTGGCATTCTTGCGGGCTGGAGCAATGAAAACATGGGTGCGGCGGTATGGATTGTCAGCCTTTTAGTTATTATAATTAAGCTCAGGGAGCATTCGGGAATATCCGCATGGATGATATTGGGAAATATAAGCTGTCTGTTCGGCAGCATTATGGTGATAATTGCACCGGGCAATTTTGTAAGAAGTGCGCAGATAGAGGAAAATCAATATGGACTTCTTTGGAGATGCTTTCTCAGGGGATATGCTGAGAGCACGGCAATGTGCGACTATCTTTTTCCGACTGTTTTACTCCTTGTGTTTGTGATGATAATCGCCGGACCTGTATTGGGGCTTCCAATAGGAAGGAGGAACCTTCTGCTGGCAGCGGCTGCCATACTCTCATGGGGCGCGATGGTATTGTCGCCGCATTATCCCGACCGCGCTACATTTGGGACAATGGTCTTGCTTATCTGCGTTATAATTTCGCTTATGGTTAAGATAATAAAAAGCAGAAGCGATTTATCCGTGCCCATATTTATTGTCAATGTCCTTATATGGCTCAGGGGTATGTATTTTCTGGGTGAATATCTTGCAATCTGCTGGGGTTGGATACAATGAAAAAAATTATTTTGAATATACTAATGTCTGTTCTTGGAACAATGGGAATAAATTATATATGCACTTTGTCCTCAGGTACTGATTTTTCAAACAGTATTTTGTCCGTACCCATATTTGCGGCTGTTTATATTCTGCAAAATTATGTATTGAAAATTATTTTTTCAAGATTTGGCGAGGCGGCAGGGAAGTCTGAGGCGGGAGCGCCTGTGCGCAGAATCGTCTATGCTGTTGTCCTTGCGTTTCTGTTTTCACTAAGCTTTGTCATGGGCTGGCAGATAAAGGTAAACGGAATGACGGAGAGCGGCTTTGCAGGCAAGGGGAAAATAATTATATGCTCCTTATTGCTCGGAATGGCGGTATTTCCGTTCTCATATATTTTTTTTGAAGCCCTGTCGGGATATTACCGAAGAGACAGAGGCTCTTTGGACGAACGGCACTGCGCTGCTTCAGCAGAAAAAGGCGGGGAGTGCAGGTCTGGCGGGACGGTTAAGCTTTATCTGCTCTGTATGGCATTGATATTATTATGCTGGCTTCCTGTATTTCTTGCATATTATCCTGCTGTAATGTCATATGATTTCAATGTTCAGTCTTTGCAGGCTTCATGGGGTCCGCCATATTTTAAGGCACATCATCCGATAGCTCATACACTGCTTATATGGGTGTGCTTCGAGATAGGTGAGGCGCTGGGTTCATTGCAGACTGGTATGGCATTTTACAGTATTTTCCAAATGCTGCTGCTCTCAGCTGCGCTTGCCTATGCAGTTACTTTTATATACAGGCTCTGCCACAGAAAGGCGGCAGCCGCTGCGGCACTATTGTTTTTTGGAGTGTTTCCATATAATTCAATCCTCTCGGTGTCTGTGACAAAGGATGTAATTTTCTCAGCACTGTTTATTGTATTTATGCTTCTAATAATGGAGAGATGCTTTTTTTATGAAGAGCGCAGCAGGACATTGCTCAATATATTTACATTTGTTGTCGGTTTTGCGATGCTTTTATTTAGAAATAATGCAATTTATGCCTTTGTGGCTTTTGCGCTCATATATGTAATATTTACAAAGGGAAGGGAGAGGCTTCGGACTCTTCTGCTTTTTGCGCTGATTGCGGTGTCCGGTGAGCTTGCTCTGGAGGGACTTGTTACAGTATGCGGGTATTTTGGAAAGGGAAGCTCTGCGGAAATGTACAGTGTTCCGATGCAGCAGTTTGCACGTGTAGGATATTATCACGGTTATTTGAATGGAAATGAGCTGGATGAGGAAACCTACGCGTTGATAGATAAATATGTGTCACATGAGGTGTGGGAGGGATATAATCCGCCCATTGCCGATTCGGTAAAAATATATGTGACGGCATATCAGTATGATGAGCAATGGGAAAGCGATATGGCTGCCATGTGGAGGGCATGGGCTAAGGTTGGAATGAAATATCCTAACGAGTATATAGATGCATTTTTGTGTCTTACAAATGGCTATTGGTTTTTGGATGATGTTACATGGGCTGAGAATCTGGGTTATGGTTCTGATAAAGGAAAGGGCGCGCTGTTTACATTCAATGCAAGCGTTTCAGAGGCGCAGCCGGACGGTATTCCTGACGAAACCAGGCTTCCGGCTCTTAAAAAAGCGCTTGGGGAGATAGTAAACGATAACAGCTTCTATAAGGTACCGGTATTGTCAAACCTGTTTAAGCCGGCCCTTTACTGCTGGACACTGTTTATCTGTGCTGTCGGATTTCTGTATCAGAGAAGGCGCAAGGAGCTTTTAATTACGGTATTTCCGTTAATGTATCTTGGTACGCTGCTTCTTGGCCCGGTGGTGACTGTAAGGTACATTATGCCGATAATGGTATTTGTGCCGGTGCTTATAACGCTCCTGGTGCGGGGAAAAAGTAAAATTGATACTTGACAAGTTAACCGTTCACACGTAAAATATGATAAATGCTGTGAAAGAGACTCCTACCGGGGAGAGCAACAGGAAGACGGCGCCACCGACTGAAAGCGCTGTCGGCAGGAAGCGGTAGAGGGAACGCTCCGGAGCAGGCTGTTCGAGAGGAGACTGTCAGGTCAGCCCGTTGCACGCGTTAAGTGCTTGAGAGGATGATTTCGAGTAAGCGGAATTGTCAATACGGGTGGTACCGCGGGTAAACTTATCCGTCCCGGAATACAGATTACTGTATTTCGGGCTTTTTTATTTTATTAAAAATTGCACGTTTGTGCGGAGGTGAGGAAGAAAATGTACAGAGACGTTACAATTAACATGATTGGAGAGCAGTATATCGGCGAGACGCTTAGGGTCGCAGGCTGGGTTGAAAACATAAGAGACCATGGCGGAGTGTCTTTTATTGACCTCAGGGACATGTACGGAGTGCTTCAGGTGGTTATAAGGCAGACCGGGCTTTTAAAGGGAATTACAAAGGAAATGTGTATTTCTGTTGAGGGTCCAATCGAAAAAAGAGATGAGGAGACCTATAATCCGAAGCTCCTGACGGGCACGGTTGAGCTCGAGGCAAGAGTTATAGATGTATTGGGAAAGGTATACGCGCAGCTTCCGTTCGAGATTATGACATCTAAGGAAATCAGGGAGGATGTACGCCTTAAATACAGGTACCTGGATTTAAGAAACCAGAAGGTAAGAGACAATATTATTTTCCGCTCGCAGGTAATAAGCTTCCTGCGCAGCAAGATGACTGAAATGGGCTTCCTTGAGATTCAGACACCGATATTATGCGCGTCTTCACCTGAGGGCGCAAGAGACTATATTGTTCCATCAAGAAAGTTTAAGGGCAGATTCTATGCGCTGCCGCAGGCGCCTCAGCAGTACAAGCAGCTTTTAATGGTGTCAGGCTTTGACAAATATTTTCAGATAGCACCGTGCTTCAGGGATGAGGACGCAAGGGCTGACCGCTCTCCCGGAGAGTTTTATCAGCTTGATTTTGAGATGAGCTTTGCAACTCAGGAGGATGTGTTCCGCGTTGGGGAGGAGGTGCTCTCTGCAACCTTTGAAAAATTCGCGCCTGAGGGCTATGAGGTTACCAGGGCTCCCTACCCTGTAATCAGCTACAGACAGGCGATGCTGGAGTTTGGAACTGATAAGCCTGACTTAAGAAATCCGTTAAGGATTATAGATGTTACTGATTTTTTCCAGAAATGTACCTTTAAACCATTTATAAAGAGGACGGTTCGCGCGATAAAGGTACATGCAGACATGTCCAAGGGCTTTCACGAAAAGCTTCTTTCCTTTGCGGTAAGCCTTGGAATGGGCGGCTTAGGCTATCTTGAGGTAGCAGAGGATTTGTCATATAAGGGTCCTATCGATAAGTTTATACCTGACGATTTAAAGGGAGAGCTTATCGGGCTTGCGGGACTTGAACCGGGAGATACAATATTCTTTATAGCAGATAAGGAGGAGAGGGCTAACTATTACGCAGGACAGATTAGAAATGAGCTTGGCAGCAGACTTGACCTGTGCGAAAAGAATGCTTACCGT
Source organism: Lachnospiraceae bacterium (assembly GCA_021200695.1). GTDB lineage: Bacteria > Bacillota > Clostridia > Lachnospirales > Lachnospiraceae > Acetatifactor. Next base: position 2,720 of record JAJQGF010000010.1, on the reverse strand, counting down.
TTCTGCTATGTAAATGATTTTCCTATGTATGAGATGGAGCCGGAGACTAAGCAGCTCAGCTTTACACACAATCCGTTCTCAATGCCGCAGGGAGGTCTTGAGGCATTAAATGAAAAGGAGCCTCTTGATATTCTGGCTTATCAGTATGATATTGTATGTAATGGTGTTGAACTCTCTTCGGGCGCTGTGAGAAACCATGATATAGAGATTATGAAGAAAGCGTTTGCAATCGCGGGCTATGATGAGGAAACGCTTAAGACGAAGTTCGGTGCGCTCTATCACGCATTTCAGTTTGGAGCGCCTCCTCATGCGGGAATGGCGCCGGGAGTTGACAGAATGATTATGCTTTTAAGGAATGAGGAGAATATACGTGAGGTTATCGCGTTCCCCATGAACGGAAATGCACAGGATTTAATGTGCGGAGCGCCTAATGATGTCACAGAGCAGCAGCTTCGTGAGGTTCATATAAAGGTAAGAGATTAAAGCTGCCATAAATATGAATATATAAGCGCGGAGGTGAAAATAATGGCTAATGTTATCAGCGATGAGACAATTGATTATGTGGGAATATTGGCAAAGCTTGAGCTTTCGGATGAGGAGAAGGAGCAGGCCAAAAAGGATATGGGCAGTATGCTTGACTATATTGATAAGCTCGGAGAGCTTGACACCACCGGTGTAGAGCCTATGTCCCATATATTTCCGGTGCAGAATGTATTTCGCGAGGATATTGTGACAAACGGCGACGACAGTGAAAATATACTTAAAAATGCGCCGGGAAGCAAGGACAATATGTTTATGGTGCCTAAAACATTTGAGTAAAGGCGTAGAAAGGATAAATGATGGATATCTTGGCTTTATCTGCTGTAGAGCTTGCAAAAGCAATCAAAGCTGGAGAGACAACTGCGGTTGAGGCAATGAACGCAGTGCTTGCTCAGATTGACAGGACGGAAAAAGAATATAACTGCTATGTTACCGTGGACAGTGACAGAGCATTGCGGAAGGCTGCCGGGGTTCAGAAAAGAATTGAGGCGGGAGAGCTTGACAGTCCGCTTGCGGGAGTACCTGTTGCAATAAAGGACAATATGTGTACGGAGGGGCTTCTCACTACCTGCTCATCAAAGATTCTTGAGAATTTTATACCTACGTTCAGTGCTGAGGCTGTGCTCAGGCTTGAGGAGGCAGGTGCGGTAGTAATAGGAAAAACTAACATGGATGAGTTTGCTATGGGCTCTACCACGGAGACGTCATACTATGGACCCACCAAAAATCCCAGAAATATCGAGCATGTACCGGGAGGCTCATCAGGAGGCTCTGCTGCTGCGGTAGCTTCGGGGGAATGTTTTTTTGCACTTGGCTCAGACACCGGAGGCTCAATCAGACAGCCTGCGGGCTATTGCGGTGTGGTGGGCATGAAGCCCACGTACGGAACCGTATCCCGATACGGTCTTATAGCATACGGCTCTTCTCTTGACCAAATCGGACCTCTGTGCAGGAATGTGACGGACTGCGCCACTGTATTGGAGTGTATAGCGTCGCATGACATAAAGGATTCCACATCTATGAAGAGAAATGACACGGATTTTACATCTGCCCTAGTGGAGGATGTTAAGGGGTTAAGGATTGGCATTCCCAGAGACTATTTTGGAGAGGGGCTTGACAGTGAGGTAAAGGAGGCTGTGCTCGGCGCAGCGCAGGTGCTAAAGGACAGGGGCGCAGCTGTAGAGGAGTTTGACTTAAGCCTTGTGGAGTATGCAATCCCCACTTATTATACAATAGCAGCCGCGGAGGCGAGTTCAAATCTTGAAAGATTTGACGGTGTAAAATACGGATATCGTTCCGATGGCGCAAATGAGCTGCATTCAATGTATAAGAGAACACGCTCGGAGGGCTTTGGGCCTGAGGTAAAGAGGCGTATAATGCTCGGCTCCTTTGTATTAAGCTCAGGGTATTATGATGCGTATTATCTGAAGGCTCTGAGAGTTAAGTCGCTTATTAAAAAGGCATTTGATGCTGCGTTTGCGAAATATGACGTAATTCTGGGGCCTGTTGCGCCGACTACTGCGCCTAAGCTCGGAAGCAGTCTGTCGGACCCCATTAAAATGTATCTTGGGGATATATATACTATTTCTGTCAATCTTGCGGGTCTTCCGGGAATCAGTATTCCCTGCGGTGAGGACAAAAACGGTCTGCCAATAGGGCTGCAGCTTATCGGCGACTGCTTCAATGAAAAGAAGCTTATACGTGCGGCATATACTTTTGAAAGACAACATTGAGCTCTCAGTGAGAGATTATGGAGGAATAAAATGGCTAAAGAATATGAGACTGTCATAGGCCTGGAGGTTCATGTAGAGCTTGCCACCAAAACAAAGATTTTCTGCGGCTGCTCAACCGCCTTCGGCGGAAAGCCCAACACTCATACCTGTCCTGTGTGTACAGGTATGCCCGGGTCGCTTCCCGTGTTAAACAAACAGGTGGTAGAGTATGCAATGGCTGTGGGACTTGCCACTAACTGCCGCATTACGCAATACTGTAAGTTTGACAGAAAAAATTATTTTTATCCTGATAATCCGCAGAATTACCAGATATCCCAGCTTTACCTGCCTATATGCAGGGACGGTTATGTGGAAATTGAAACTGAAAGCGGGAGCAGGAAAATCAGAATCCATGAAATTCACATGGAGGAGGATGCCGGAAAGCTTATACATGATGAGTGGGAGGAC
>JAJQGF010000105.1 GCA_021200695.1 Lachnospiraceae bacterium | reverse complement strand
CTTATAATCTGCCTTCTCCCTGGCCCGATATGGGTTATTACGACCCTCCTTCTTTTTTTCTGTCATAAACTGCTTTGCCTGATGCAGCTCATCTTTACTCCTTTCAAGCGCATCATAGTCTATATAATGCTCAGGATTAATCCATATATTTAATAAAAACAGCTGAAGTACAGAAAGCAGATTACTGCAAATCCAATAGAAGCCTACGCCTATTGATACAAAAAAACCCAGATAAAGCGAGAGGCACACGGAAAATATCATCGTGCCGTATTTGTTAAGCGCACCCTGCTCCGACTGTAGCACATTTATTTTATTCTGAATATAGCACATAAACCATGCAGAGACTGCGGCAGCAGCCGGTATAATAAGGGTGTAGCCCAAAGTCCCGGCAGGCACTGCCGTGAGATTGGTTCCCTTCTTTACAGCCTCAACCACACCCATCAGCAGCGCCAGCTGTACAAACAGGGGCACCAAATCAAGAAAAGGATTATATCCCTCTTTCTTAAAAAGCCTGTACTCCTCTTCAGAGATAAGCTCCTTATTGCCTATATACGCAGCCTGAATATGATTAAGCTCAGGCTGCATTCTTACTGATTTTATCGAATTCTTCTGCACCCATACTGACAGAGGCAGCAAAATTATCTTAGTTATAAATGTAAAAATGAATATCGCAATCCAGTAATTATGGCAGAGGGCATAGCAACAGCCGATAATCCATACAAGTCCGTCCACAATAGCATTCATATGTGTGCTTCCTTTTTATTTTTCATCATCTTCAACATCTTTAAATTCGATTTTTTCTACTGGTGTGTTGTCCTTCCTCCGACCATTAAACGCGCTGAATATTTTATGACGAAAGATTGTGAGCGCAGCGCCAAGCGCAATCAGCACACCCGCCACAGCCTGAATAACATATGTGACTGCCGATGGGTCGATATAAGCGTACACCGGCATGGTAAACAGCGTATAAAAGCAGCAGAAAAAATAAGTGAAAGAAAGCATCCTGCAAAAAATCTTTTTAATCATAACTCTTTCCCCTTTATATTTATATCTTTAAAATTATGTCAACAAAAAGGCTATCTTATATAATACTATATTTCCATAGGTTTTGCAAACAACAAAAAGAGTATATCAAAATAAATTGATATACTCTTTTGACAGGGCTACCAGGACTCGAACCTGGAAATGACGGAATCAGAATCCGTTGCCTTACCATTTGGCGATAGCCCTATATCGCGCTACTTGATGTATTATACATTAAGTCATCCCGTTTTGCAATACCCAATTTTTATTTTTTAAGATGACCCGGCCCGCAATTTGTCTGACCCTATCTGTAATATACCGTCACATATGGGTATTCCTCTTTTCTCGTATATCCGAAATCATTTTCAATCCACTGCATTATAAAGCTCTCCTCACCATAGTGCGGGGTATCTCCATACCAGCTCTCAACCGCAATTACATTTGGATATCTGTCAGGATTAAACTCCCAATATTTTAAAAGATTTTCATTATATACCGGCGTACTTATGGTATTGGGCGCAGCTATGGTGCAGTCGCCCAGCATGTAAAAAAACTGAGATGGGCCAACATACAACACTGTACTTCCGTCAGGCACTGCTTCAGGCCAAAGCTCAAGATTAGTGTTGTATCTGTATGATGCCATCCAGCTTGCTATTATGCCCGCCTTTACGCCTCCGTGCCCATAACCGCCTATTGTATATATCGGACTGTGTGAGTCCTCCCCGCCTATAATAAGATAACAATAGCCGAATACATTGGTAATAATTAAAAGCGCGCACAGTGCTCTGACTGCCCTTACGCCTTCACTGCCCGCTTTTTCTCTGAAATATCCATACATGCAGATAAATCCGCCCAATACTCCGCCAACCATATAAATGTTGAGATTAAGAGGACCCCAATTTGACATTAAAATAACTCCTGCATAACTCAGCGCAGAAAAGACTATCATGTAAAAGCCTGCCTTTTCCCTGCGTCCTCCTCTCAGATAGAAAAATATTCCCAACAGTGAAGCTGCAATATATGTAATATGAGGATAGCTTCCGCTGTATCTGCTGATAAAAATCTGCACTATCTGAAAAGCCATCTGAAGCGCCAGAAATACTGCAGCATACACCGCCACATTATCCTTTTCCGGCTCATCTACATGCTTTTTATAATACATTCTGATAATTATTTTACCTAAAATATATGCAAAAAGCGCGCTCGCCGCAATTACAATTGCCATTATCCCAAAGTCCCCGGCCACGTCAGCGCACCTGCTTAAATAGTCGGTCTGATGCGAGCCGTCTGACAAAACATATGGAATCAGCTCCAACAAAAGCTCAGGGCTCATATAGCTCAGAAGATAAAGCATAAACGCGGCGAAACAGACCAGACACGGCATCACAAAAGCCGTCATCTCCGCAAAAGCTTTTTTTATATGTTTTTTTAAGATGAATATAAGGCAGACGGGCAAAAGCAGCACCATGCTTGGATATGACAGAACATCGCCTGTCAGACACAGGCCTGCAAGCACAAGCCATATAATTTTACCTCTGTCAGAGCCGCTTTCAGCATAATATCTCATAAAAGTCATGGACAGCAGCATGAAGAACCATATATGCAGATTTGAATACTCCGGTATAAATATGCTTTTGGGAGAGGTAACATAAAATATCAGCGCCATCAGCAACGCAGCATTACTGTCCATACCTGCAGCACATTTTTTAAGAGTCCGATAGATAAATAAGGTTATAAGCGAATGTATTATAAAAAATATTACCTTTAAATACAAATCCAGAAATTCCGCCTTGCCTCCCATTAGCAACAGCCACGGCTTCTCCAAAATGGCGGTAAAAATTGCGGAGGTCTGGTGCGGCTCCCACATTTCCAAAACAAGCTTATCACCCATAGCAAGCCGAAAGCCTGCAACCACTCCGTAGCCCTCGTCAGCGTCCATTCCCACAAACAGATTTTTTATGGTATATGCTGCCAATGCTAATACAATTATTATTTTGTAAATTCTATACCTGGTGGCTGTCTTCATTTACCCTGTTTAACTCCGCTATCATTGAATTATACTGTATTATATCATCAGGCTTAAAAAAGTCAACCTGAGCTGCCTAACTGATTAGAGACTTTGTATACAACGCAATTGTGTTTTTTGTGTGACAATTATGTGAACTTGCTAAACTATTTTAAAAATAGCCCGATACTGTCAGTAAATAATATAGAAAGCGAGGTTTTGGTTATGATTTCATCCATATCCGGCAACAGTTTGTTCGGAACTGCCTCTTCGGTATTCCAGAACACATCGGTATCTGCAGCTTCCGCTACAGAAAAAACATCAACTCAGGAAGAAGAGGAACAGGTCACAGCCACTTCTGTAGATGGTGATACATTAGAGATTTCAGCATCATCTTCAGATATAATTCGTAAGACTTACACCGGAACTTCCAGCCAATCCGTTATTTCCGAAGACGAGGGTTATACATCTGTCGTTTCACAGATAGTTGCAGACGCAGCCTCTTCTATCGGCATTAATGAATACACTGCCTCCGTAGACGAAGAAGCTGCTTCTTCCGACAGCAGTAGCTTGTCTCAATATACGGAAACAGAGCTAAAGGAAATGCTTCGAAACGGCGAAATTACACAGGCTGAGTACAGCGCAGAAATTGCTTCCCGTGAAGATACAGGCGATGAGGAAGACGATTCCGCAAACGAGAATCTATAATACAAAAAAGAGTTCCGCGTTTTAGCGCGGAGCTCTTTTTGTATTATTTAAAAAGGAAATGAATGAATAACGGATTATACTTCAAAAATCAAATCTCCGTATGTAGGAATAGGCCATACCTTCTTATCAACAAGCATCTCAAGCTCGTCAACAGGCGTTCTGAGATTGCCCATTGCAGCAAATACCTCATCCTTAAAGTAGAAAGCCAGCTCCTTCTGGTCTTCAATAGCTGCTGCCTTTGCAGTCTTCTCCTCAAGGGCGGAGAGCGCTTTCTTTGCCTCTGCAAGCTTAGCAGATACCTCCGACAGCAGGTCTGCCTGAACAGATGCATCCGCGCCTGCCTCCTTAACCGTGATAACGGTGTCTGCAAGAGACTTTGTATATCCGATAACTGCTGGCAGAATCTGCTTTTTTGCCATATCAATCATGGTAAGAGCTTCAATATTAATTGTCTTTGAGTAGGTTTCATAGAGAATCTCCTCTCGGGACTCAAGCTCTGCCTTTGTAAATATTCCAAACTTCTCAAACAGCTTAATAGCCTTGTCAGTTGTAAGGGTCGCAGAAGCCTCAACCATAGATTTAATATTTGGAAGTCCGCGTCTTTCTGCCTCCACTACCCACTCGTCTGAGTAGCCATTGCCGTTAAATATGATTCTCTGATGCTCCGTCAGATATTTCTTGATAAGGTCATGCACAGCAATTTCAAAATCCTCAGCCTTCTCAAGCTCGTCAGCGGCCTCACAGAATGCCTCTGCAACAATCGCATTGAGCGTAGTGTTAGGACTTGCGATTGAGTCGCTGCTTCCTACCATACGGAATTCAAATTTATTGCCTGTAAATGCAAAAGGTGAGGTTCTGTTACGGTCTGTTGCATCCTTATCAAGGTCAGGAAGCGTCGAAACACCTGTCATAAGCTTTCCGCCCTGAAGAGAATGGTCTGCCATGCCGGTCTCTACAAGCTGCCTTACAACGTCCTCAAGCTGTTCGCCAAGAAATACGGAAATAATAGCCGGAGGAGCCTCGTTTGCGCCGAGCCTGTGGTCGTTTCCTACATCAGAGGCACTCTGACGAAGCAAATCAGCATGTGTGTCAACCGCCTTAAGTATACATGCAAGCACGAGAAGGAACTGAATGTTTTCATTCGGGGTATCTCCGGGGTCAAGAAGATTTACGCCATTGTCAGTGCTAAGCGACCAATTATTGTGCTTGCCTGAGCCATTTACCCCTGCAAATGGCTTCTCATGGAGAAGGCATGTCATTCCATGACGATTTGCAACCTTCTTCATTGTCTCCATAACAAGCTGGTTATGGTCAACCGCAATATTGGCTGTCTCATAAATGGGAGCAAGCTCATGCTGTGCGGGTGCGACCTCATTATGCTGTGTCTTGGCTGTAACACCCAGCTTCCACAGCTCAATATTCAAATCCTTCATGTATGAGCCGATTCTCTCACGGATAGTACCGAAATAGTGGTCCTCAAGCTCCTGTCCTTTGGGCGCCGGTGCTCCGAAAAGGGTACGTCCCGCAAAAATCAAATCCTCACGCTTTAAGTATTTTTCTCTGTCTACAAGGAAATATTCCTGCTCAGGTCCAACGCTTGCAACAACCTTAGTAGCTTCAGTATTGCCGAAAAGGCGTACAATACGGATTGCCTGCTGGCTTACAGCCTCCATTGAACGAAGCAAAGGAGTCTTTTTGTCAAGCGCCTCGCCCTTATATGAACAGAAAGCTGTGGGAATGCAAAGAATAACTCCGGTTGCATCCTCCTTTAAAAATGCAGGTGAGGTGATATCCCATGCTGTATAGCCTCTCGCTTCAAAGGTAGCACGAAGTCCGCCTGAAGGGAATGAAGAAGCATCAGGCTCACCCTTTATGAGTTCCTTTCCTGAAAACTCCATGAGCATCTTTCCCTCTGCATCGGGATGTGTAACGAATGCATCATGCTTCTCAGCAGTAATACCGGTAAGGGGCTGAAACCAGTGAGTATAATGCGTCGCACCATTCTCTACAGCCCAATCCTTCATTGCCTTTGCAACTACATCTGCAGTTGCAAGTGACAGCTCGCCGCCCTGGTCCATAAGCTTCTTGCCCTCTTTGTATACTTTCTTAGGTAATCTCTCTTTCATTTTACCAAGTGTGAATACTTTGCTGGCGAAGATTTCTTCAACATTTAATACTTCACTCATTTTCCTTACTTCCTTTCTTTTTCCTTTTCCACATACATACCGAACTTTCCAAAAAAAAACGTCCCAAAGTAAACCTCTCGTTACTATGGAACATCTTCGTCCTTTAATATCTATATGGAAACGAAGCTGTATTAATTACACCTCGTTTCCTATAAGATACCTTAAATTCTTACAAATTGCAATAGTATTTTTTATTTTTTTACAGCTCAGATGTCCGACGCTTATATTGTACATCATATGCGTCATGCCGGTCAACCTGATTTTGACTGCTGCGTATCGCCCGCCTCACGCTGTCTCACCCTGAGAATATCATATTTCTGCGGTGCTTCAGACAGTCTGACCCACAATGCCTGTTTAGGATGAGGGCAGCACTCCACACTCTCCA
>JAJQGF010000279.1 GCA_021200695.1 Lachnospiraceae bacterium | reverse complement strand
CACATACATGTGAAAGCACACCTCCGGTACGCAGACCGACTTCCTTGTCCAATACACTCTTTAAGAAATTTTTGGAATCAACCAATCCCTTCATGTACATATCAGCTCTGCCGTCATGTGCAAGCTTTACAGCCTTTAGCGATGCCTGTATCATATCGGGCTCATCAATTATCTCATAGCCGTCCAAATCCATATTTATTGAAGACGCAATCTCTCTGATTTTTGCCTCATCTCCTACAAGAATTGCATCTGCAATTTGAAGCTGCTTTGCAGCCTTTACCGCTTCAAGAACTGCCTCATCCTGTGCAACAGCTACGGAAACCGTTTTTTTCCCACATTCCTTTACCTTTGCAATAATATCATCAAATCCTTGTCTCATGCTAATTTCCTTTCCGCCCGGCGGGCTCTTATTTATCTATACAAGCTCTAAAATTCGTACTATCCTGTATCGTTAAAATAATAACACACCATGTTTTAAAAATCAACAAGCAAACAGCCCTTTTATGTCAGTAAGAACAGGTACACAGGCATACAAAAGCTTCTGCAGCTCTTCGTCAGGCTGCGTCTGGTCGGGCACCATCACTACATTGCACCCTGCTCTAAAGGCAGACAAAATACCGTTTGGAGAATCCTCCACGGCAAAGGTATCCTCCGGCTTTACATTAAGCTGCGCACACGCAAGCAGGTATATGTCGGGAGAGGGTTTACCCTCCTTAACCATTGCCGCGCTCACAACCCTGTCCATAAATTGCGCAAGTCCCGTGCGCTTAAGGTATTTTATGGTTCGTTCAGGGTCGGTTGCGGTGGCAACCGCCGTTGTAATGCCTTTGTCTTTAAGCCATTTAAGCAGCTCAAGGGCACCGGGCTTAAGCCCGATACCCTCTTTTTCCAAGCATTCCTCCATCATTTTCCTTCGGCAGTCTCTTACCGCATTATAGTCAAGCTCATCTCCAAACATCTCTCTAAGGCGTATGGGTGCAAATGGGCGGCCAAGACTTCTCATTGAGAGCGCCTGCTCGTCCGTCATACTGTATCCATAGCATGCAAGCGCTTTTTTCCAAAAAATACGGTAATATTTTTCTGTGTCGATAAGTGTGCCATCCATGTCAAATATTACAGTGCTGACATCCGGCTTAATCTGAGTCATACGAGTCTCCCTTCAAAAATTGCCACCCTATTGTACGGTAAGATTTGAATAGCCCATAAGACTCTCATCAACCGCTCTTGCAGCCTCTCTGCCCTCGCGGATGGCCCAGACTACGAGAGACTGACCTCTGTGCATATCCCCTGCCACAAACACGTTTTCCACGCTGGTCTGATAAGCTCCGGGAGCAGTCTTTACATTTGTGCGCTCATTAAGCTCTACTCCAAATGCATCAGACACATATTTCTGTGAGCCGAGGAAGCCCGCCGCGATTAGTACAATTTCAGCATCAAGCAGCTGCTCGCTTCCCTCAATCTCATTCATCTTCATGCGTCCCGTCGCAGCATCCTTCTCCCACTTAAGCTTAACAACCTTTACGCCCTTAAGCGCGCCGTTTTTATCCTTAATAAACTCTTTAACAGTTGTTTCGTACATTCTGGGGTCATGTCCGTATACCGCAATCGCTTCCTCATGACCATAATCAGTCTTGCATATCTTGGGCCATTCCGGCCACGGATTGTTCTCAGCTCTTTTGTCGGGAGCCTTAGGCATCATCTCAAGGAGAGTTACGCTCTTTGCGCCATGTCTTATAGAGGTTCCAAGACAGTCGTTTCCGGTATCTCCTCCGCCGATTATAACCACATTTTTGTTCTTGGTGTCAATATACTTTTTATCGGCAAAATTTGAGTCAAGAAGGCTTTTCGTATTTGCCTTTAAGAAATCAACGGCAAAATATATACCCTTTGCATCTCTTCCGGGAGCGTTGATATCTCTGGGATTAGAAGCGCCGCATGCAAGCACTACTCTGTCAAATTCGTGAAGCAGCTTATCCGCCTTTATATCCTTTCCAACATCAGTGCCGGTAACAAAGCTGACTCCCTCCTCCTTCATAATGTCAATTTTTCTGTCAATAATATGCTTCTCCAGCTTCATGTTAGGAATTCCGTACATCAGAAGTCCGCCTACTCTGTCAGAGCGTTCAAATACCGTCACGGAATGTCCGCGCTTGTTAAGCTGGTCAGCAGTGGCAAGTCCTGACGGCCCGCTTCCTATTACGGCCACCTTCTTGCCGGTACGCACTTTAGGAGGATTGGCCGCTGCATATCCTTCTGCATATGCGTTCTCTATAATGGCGTATTCATTTTCCTTTGTGGATACGGGGTCTCCATTAAGCCCGCAGGTGCATGCGGCCTCACAAAGAGCCGGACATACACGCGAGGTAAACTCAGGAAAGCTGTTCGTCTTTTTTAAACGATTATATGCCTGCTGCCAGTTTCCGTTATATACCAGGTCATTCCACTCGGGAATCAGATTGTGCAGAGGACATCCGCTCGCCATACCGCATATCATCATGCCTGCCTGACAGAACGGTACTCCGCATTCCATGCAGCGGGCGCCCTGAAGCTGCTGCTTCTCTTTGGGCATATGCTCATGGAACTCATTAAAATGTTTAATTCTTTTTTGGGGAGCCTCAGCAACGCTGACTTCCCGTTTATATTCCATAAATCCGGTAGGTTTTCCCATCTTTTTTTCCTTTCTTTTTTGTTTTCATAGCAAAGCGTGAAAAGAATTCCTCTTTATGACTTGCGGGTATTAGCGTAAAATGCCTCAATCTGTGCCTGTTCAGCGCTTAGTCCCTTCTCCTCCATCTGTACTATGGTCTTTAGCACTCTCTCATAGTCATGCGGAATAATCTTTTTAAATTTGGGCAGATAATCATTAAAATTATCAAGTATTTGCTTGCCCTTAGCGGAATTTGTAAGCGCAACATGCTCCATAATCATTTCCTTAAGCTCAAGTATATCATACTTAGAGGTCAGCTCTGACGAGGATACCATCTCCTTGTTGAGACGCTTATATAAATCATTTGCCTCATCAAGAACATAGGCGATGCCTCCGCTCATGCCTGCCGCGAAATTTTTGCCGGTGCGTCCGAGTACAACTACACGCCCGCCTGTCATATATTCGCATCCGTGGTCTCCCACACCCTCGACAACTGCGTTTGCGCCGGAGTTTCTTACGCAGAAGCGCTCTCCTGCCACACCGTTTATAAATGCTTTTCCGCTGGTAGCACCATAAAGGGCGACATTGCCTATAATAATATTTTCCTCAGCCTTAAACCTGCTTCCCTTTGGAGGATATACAATCAGCTTTCCGCCTGACAATCCCTTTCCAAAGTAATCATTTGAATCTCCGACAAGTTCAAGCGTAAGTCCCTTGGGAATAAACGCCCCAAATGACTGACCGCCGGCACCCTTGCAGAGAATTCTGTAGGTATCCTCCTCAACATTATCTCCGAGACGCTTTGTAATTTCACTTCCGAGTATAGTGCCGAACGCGCGATCCGTATTCGACACATCAACCTCAATGCTTCTCTTCTGGCCTGAATCAATTGCTTTATTCAGCTGCTTCAGGAGTACCTTCTCATCCAGCGTCTTTTCAAGCTCGAAGTCATATACCTGGCCGGGGTCAAATGTCACCTTTTCAACAGACCCCTCATATGGATTTGCAAGAATTCTGGTGATATCCACCTTCTTCTGGCGGTCTGTAAGGTTATCCTTCATCTTCAAAAGGTCGGTTCGCCCAACCATCTCATCTACAGTCCTGACACCAAGCTTTGCCATATACTCGCGAAGCTCCTGTGCAATAAATTTCATAAAGTTCTCAACATATTCCGGTTTGCCGCGGAAATTCTTTCTCAGCTCGGGATTCTGCGTTGCAACACCTACCGGACAGGTATCAAGATTACAAACTCTCATCATCACACAGCCCATTGTAACAAGCGGTGCAGTGGCAAAGCCAAACTCCTCAGCTCCGAGAATAGCCGCGATTGCAACATCACGTCCGCTCATAAGCTTGCCGTCTGTCTCAATGCGCACCTTATTCCTCAGGCCATTCATAATAAGCGTCTGATGCGTCTCGGCAAGTCCAAGCTCCCACGGAAGACCCGCATTGTGAATGGAGCTCCTCGGCGCCGCGCCGGTTCCTCCGTCATAGCCCGATACAAGTATTACCTGCGCTCCTGCCTTTGCAACACCTGCCGCAACGGTTCCCACTCCTGCCTCAGATACCAGCTTAACGGAAATCCTTGCAGCTTTGTTTGCATTCTTTAAATCATATATAAGCTGCGCCAAATCCTCTATGGAATAGATATCATGATGAGGCGGCGGTGATATCAGTGAAACGCCGGGAGTAGAGTGTCTGGTCTTGGCAATCCATGGATAAACCTTCCCTCCGGGAAGATGTCCGCCCTCACCGGGCTTGGCTCCCTGAGCCATCTTAATCTGAATTTCCTTAGCGCTCACAAGGTATCTGCTTGTCACACCGAAGCGTCCGCTTGCGACCTGCTTAATCGCCGAGCAGCGGTCTAACCCATCCGCGCCTACCTTAAGGCGCTCAAGGTCTTCACCACCCTCACCGGAATTGCTCTTTCCGTGAAGTCTGTTCATGGCTATAGCCATAGTTTCATGTGCTTCCTTGGAGATTGAGCCATATGACATTGCTCCTGTCTTAAATCTGGTCACTATGCTTTCAACCGGTTCAACCTCATCAATCGGTATACCCTCTGCAGGATAGTTGAAATCCATGAGACCTCTCAGGTTCTTTATAGAGCTCTCATCGTTTATCATGGCAGTATACTGCTTGAACATACCGTAGTCGCCGCGCCTTGTAGACTCCTGAAGCATATGAATGGTAGCCGGATTATAGAGATGCTCATCTCCTCCGCTTCTAGACTTGTGATGCCCGGGACTGTCAAGCGTCAGGTCATTTGAAAGCCCCAGCGGGTCAAATGCCATTGAATGAAGCTCGTCTACCTGCTTCTCTATATCCTTTAGGCTGATTCCTCCAACCCGGCACACTGTATTGCAGAAATATTTACTGATAACCTCAGGTGCAATACCGATTGCCTCGAAAATCTGCGAGCCTGAATAAGACTGTATTGTACTGATGCCCATTTTTGAAGCAATCTTGGTTATTCCGTGAAGCACGGCCTTATTGTAATCGTCAACTGCCGCATAATAATCCTTATCCAGCATGTTGTTGTCTATAAGCTCCTTTATGCTCTCCTGCGCAAGATATGGATTTATTGCACATGCGCCATAGCCTAAAAGCGTCGCAAAATGATGCACCTCTCTGGGCTCTCCGGATTCGAGAATAAGCGCTACCCTTGTTCTCTTCTTGGTACGCACAAGATATTGGTTTAACGCTGACACTGCAAGCAGTGACGGAATTGGCACATGGTTCTCGTCCACATCCCTGTCGGACAATATAAGGATGTTCATGCCGTCCCTGTAAGCACGGTCCACCTCAACAAAAAGTCTGTCGATTGCCCGCTCAAGACTGGTATTCTTATAATAGGTAATCGGCACCACCTCAACATTGAAGCCATCCACCTTCATATTTTTAATCTTTAACAAATCAGTATTGGTGAGTATTGGATTATTAACCTTGAGAATGTTGCAGTTTTTGGGCGACTCCTCAAGGAGATTTCCCTCCGTTCCCACATATACATTAGTAGAGGTAACAATCTCCTCCCTTATGGCATCAATGGGGGGATTTGTAACCTGCGCAAAAAGCTGTTTAAAATATTGGAACAGGGGCTGATAGGTCTTGCCCAATACCGGAAGCGGAATATCAACGCCCATAGCGGCAATAGCCTCGCCTCCGTTCTTTGCCATCGGCAGAATGCTGGTCTTAAGCTCATCATAGGTATAACCGAAGGCCTTTTGCATTCTCTGGCGTTCCTCATAGGTATACTCGGGTATACGCTGATTTGGAATCTTAATATCCTTGAGCTCTATCATATTATTGTCAAGCCACTCACCGTAAGGCTGGCGTGAAGCATATTTCTCCTTCAGCTCCTCATCGTCGATAACCTTCCCCTGAACAGTATCTACGAGCAGCATCTTGCCGGGTCGGAGTCTTTCCTTTATCTTTATCCTTGTCGGGTCGATATCAAGCACTCCTACCTCTGACGAGAGAATAAGGGTATCGTCGTCTGTAATCATATATCTTGAAGGGCGGAGACCGTTCCTGTCAAGAACAGCACCCATTATATCTCCATCTGAGAAAAGTATGGACGCAGGCCCATCCCACGGCTCCATCATAGTAGCGTAATACTGATAAAAATCTCTCTTATTCTGCGACATAGCTTTATCATTG
>JAJQGF010000269.1 GCA_021200695.1 Lachnospiraceae bacterium | reverse complement strand
GGTCGAGGACGGACAGCTGATTGAGGCAAAGATTGATTTGGTGCTTGGAAATGATATCAACAGCCCGGTCGCAATCAGGGAAATGGATAAGATGAAGGTAAAGGGTGTGTTTGACAGGGATAAAATTGCCCTTGTGCCGGATCATTTTGTGCCAAATAAGGATATTAAATCCGCAGAGAACTGTAAATGCGTCAGAGAGTTTGCGAGAAGAAATGAGATTACAAATTATTTTGAGGTTGGAGAGATGGGAATTGAGCATGCCCTTCTCCCCGAAAAAGGACTTACTGTTCCCGGTGATGTCATAATAGGTGCAGATTCACACACCTGTACATATGGCGCGCTTGGCGCCTTCTCCACAGGTGTAGGAAGCACAGACATGGCGGCCGGAATGGCAACAGGAAAGGCATGGTTCAAGGTTCCATCTGCAATTAAGCTTAATATTGTGGGAAAACCCTCAAAATGGGTAAGCGGCAAGGATGTAATATTGCATATCATAGGCATGATTGGCGTTGACGGAGCTCTGTATAAATCAATGGAGTTTGTCGGAGAGGGCATAGGCAGTCTTTCAATGGATGACCGTTTTACTATCGCGAATATGGCTATAGAGGCTGGCGGCAAAAACGGAATTTTTCCTGTTGATGAAGCTGCCAGGGCTTATTTAAAGGAGCATTCCTCAAGGACATATAAAATATATGAGGCCGATGCAGATGCAGAATATGACGAGGAATATACAATAGATTTGAGTACACTCCGTCCTACAGTGGCATTTCCTCATTTGCCTGAAAATACGCATACAATAGATGAGATTAATCAGATGGATGCAATAGATATAAATCAGGTTGTCATAGGCTCATGTACGAACGGACGTATCGGCGACCTTCGCATTGCCGCAGAGGTCTTGGCCGGCAGGCATGTCGCAAAGGGAATGCGGTGCATAGTTATTCCTGCAACACAGGCTGTGTATATGCAGGCTATGGAGGAGGGACTGCTTAAAACGTTTATAGAGGCGGGCGCAATAGTCAGCACACCTACCTGCGGACCGTGCCTCGGGGGTTATATGGGAGTTCTTGCCGAGGGTGAAAAATGCGTGTCCACCACTAACCGTAATTTTGTGGGACGAATGGGACATACGGCAAGCGAAATATATCTGGCAAGTCCGGCTGTAGCTGCAGCGAGTGCAGTTACGGGAAAAATTTCCTGTCCGTGCGAGCTTATGTAAAAAAATATGTCGGAAGCCGCTTAAGCAAAACCGCTTCAGAATGGAGAGTAACATGAATGCAAAAGGATTAGTTTTCAAATATGGTGATAATGTAGATACAGATGTAATTATTCCAGCAAGATATCTTAATTCCTCAGAGCCCTCTGAGCTTGCAGCACACTGCATGGAGGATATAGACAGGGATTTTGTAAATAAGGTAAATAAGGGAGATATAATAGTCGCAAACAAGAATTTTGGCTGCGGCTCGTCAAGAGAGCATGCTCCCATTGCGATAAAGGCTGCAGGCATAAGCTGTGTTATCGCAGAAACCTTTGCACGAATTTTCTATCGCAACGCTATTAATATAGGGCTGCCAATAATTGAATGTCCGGAGGCGGCCGTAGAGATTGAGGCAGGCGACGAGGTGGAAATAGATTTTGATTCCGGTATAATAACAGACATTACAAAAGGAAAAAGCTTTAAAGGGCAGGCGTTTCCTCCGTTTATGCAGAAGATAATAGCTGCAGAGGGACTTATAAATTACATTAACAGCAGTGCAGAATAATGTAAAAGGAAGAGCTTGTAATGATAGCATTTGTTGACGGGATTATAGATGATATTTCTTCTGATAACGCAGTCATTGACGTGGGCGGCATAGGATATAATATAAAAATTTCTTCAGATACGGCGGGAAGGCTTCCGGGTACAGGAGAGCATATCAGACTTTATACCTATACCTGTGTCAGAGAGGACGCATTTTTGCTGTATGGTTTTTTGTCGAGAGATGAGCTGGATATATTTAAAAAGTGCATTACAGTAAGCGGAGTCGGCCCTAAGGGTGCTCTTTCCATTCTTTCGGTTATGGATGTGGATTCACTCAGATTTGCTATTATATCAGGTGATGCAAAGTCAATTTCGAGGGCGCCCGGCGTGGGAATAAGGACTGCAGAGAGGCTTATACTTGAGCTTAAGGACAAGCTTAAGGCTGATGATACCTTCATAAGCAGACAGATATCTGCCGGCACGGGTACAAATGTTTATTCCGATACCCCTGAAAAAAAGGAGGCTGTGGCGGCACTTGTTTCGCTCGGATATGGACAGGCCGAGAGCCTTAAGGCAGTAAATTCAATAGAAGGAGCCGATAATATGGATTCAGGTGCAATTCTTAAGTCTGCACTTAAGAAAATGTTTTAATATAAGCTTAAGTCTTAAAGCTTTTGTGCTTTGGAATGCGAGGAGATATGCCACACAGAACTATAGAGACCAGTATAACGGAAGAGGATATCAAAATAGAAGGCTCATTGAGGCCGCAGACACTTGATGACTATATCGGTCAATCAAAAATTAAAGAAAATTTAAAAGTATATATACAGGCGGCAAAGCAGCGCGGGGATGCCCTCGACCACGTATTGTTTTATGGTCCTCCCGGTCTTGGCAAGACAACCCTTGCCGGTATAATTGCAAATGAAATGGGGACACATCTGAAGGTTACCAGCGGCCCGGCGATTGAAAAGCCGGGAGATATGGCTGCCATACTGAACAATCTCGACGAGGGAGATTTACTTTTTGTGGATGAGATACACCGTCTTAACCGTCAGGTTGAAGAGGTGCTTTATCCGGCAATGGAGGATTATTGTATTGATATTATGATTGGCAAGGGGCAGTCCGCACGCTCGGTTCGTCTTGAACTGCCGCGCTTTACGCTTGTGGGGGCAACTACCAGGGCGGGGCTTTTGACGGCTCCGCTGAGGGACCGCTTTGGTATGATACATCATCTTGAGTTCTACAGTGTTGATGAGCTTATGAATATTATTATTCATTCGGCACAGATTCTGAATGTTGAGCTTGAACCGGCGGGCGCTCTCGAAATGGCGAAAAGAAGCAGGGGAACACCGCGTCTTGCGAACAGAATACTTAAAAGGGTAAGAGATTTTGCACAGGTAAGATATGATGGCATTATTACAGAGAAGGTTGCGCAGACTGCGCTTGACTTAATGGATGTCGACAGACTTGGACTTGACCATATAGACCGTAACCTCCTTATAACAATGATAGATAAATTTGACGGGGGACCTGTAGGACTTGACACCCTTGCGGCAGCAATTGGTGAGGATGCGGGAACTATTGAGGAAGTATATGAGCCATATCTGATAAAAAACGGTTTTATCAACAGAACTCCCAGAGGCAGGATTGTTACAGAGCTCGCATACAGGCATATATCAAAATAAAAGCTTGATACTATTATTGAAGTGATATATAATTTATCTTATATAATTTGTTTTTACTAACACATATTGTCTGATAGAACAGAGAGGTAACAGATGAATTTCAAGACAGACACGGAAGTTGCCATAGGCGGAAAGCTCTTTACGCTGAGCGGATATGAGAGTGAAGAGTACATGCAGAAGGTTGCATCTTATATAAATAATAAGATGAATGAGTATTCTAAGGTTGACAGCTTCACAAGACAGTCCATGGACACGCAGAATGTACTTCTTCTTTTAAATATTGCGGACGACTATTTTAAGGCAAAGAATCAGATTTCACTGCTTGAGGAGGAGCTGCAGACAAAGGAAAAGGAATTGTATAATTTAAAGCATGAGCTTATATCCTCGCAGATTAAGCTTGAAGCCTCAGATAAGCAGCTCAGAGAGCTTGAGAAACAGAACGGAGATGCAGCGTCCAGACCACAGAAGGCAGGAAAGGAAGCTAAGGTATAATAATTACAGAAGGGGGCTGTCCGTATCGGACAGCTTTTATTAAGAGATTTTTTGCAAATTGGAGATAATAGATGGGATTTGAGCCATTTGTCGAGCTTCTTGCTCCGGCAGGAAATATTAAGGCATTTATCGGTGCTGTGCATGCGGGAGCAGATGCGCTTTATCTGGGTGGAAGCCGTTTTGGGGCGAGAGCATATGCGGAAAATTTTACGGAGGACGAGATTGTATGGTGCATAAGATATGCGCACCTTTTTGGCAGAAAGGTTTATTTAACTGTAAATACTCTTGTCAAGGAAGCCGAATTTAATGACATTTTTGATTTTATAAGGCCTTTTTATGAGGCGGGTCTGGATGGGGTTATCGTCCAGGATATAGGAGTTCTTGGCTTTATCAGGGATAACTTCCCTGAGCTTAAGCTGCATGCCAGCACACAGATGTCAATTACGGGCGTTTACGGTGCTATGCTTGTAAAAAAACTCGGAGTCAGCAGAGTTGTTCCCGCAAGGGAGTTGAGTCTTAGGGAAATTATGCTTATCCGTGATAAAACCGGTCTTGAAATAGAAAGCTTTATTCACGGCGCAATGTGCTATTGTTACTCGGGTCAATGTCTTTTCAGCAGTATATTGGGCGCAAGAAGCGGAAACAGAGGAAGATGTGCACAGCCCTGCAGACTTCCGTATGAGGTTACGCTTGGAGACCGTAAATCAAAGGCATGCTATCCGCTGAGCCTCAAGGATATGTGTATGCTTGAAAAGCTGCCCGACCTTATTGAAGCAGGCATAAGCTCATTTAAAATTGAGGGCAGGATGAAAAAGCCTGAGTATGCGGCAGGAGTTACTGCAATATACAGAAAATATATTGATATGTATCTTGCTGACAGGGCTGCTTACAAGTCTCACACAAAAAAGTGGAATGTTACGTCCGATGACCTTGAGAGCCTTTCAAAAATATATATAAGAAGCGGAATGCAGTCGGGATATTATTATAAGCATAACGGAAGAGATATGGTGACTTTGGAAAGCCCCTCATATAACGGAGGCGATAAGGCACTTTTAGATGGCATAAGGGAGAAATATATTGACAATAATATAAAATATGATATTGATATAAAGGCACATTTTGTAAAGGGAGAGCAGGCTGCAGTTGTTTTCTCATGCAAAGACAGCTCTGTAGCAGTGTACTGAGATGTTGTGCAGCCTGCACAGAAGCAGCCGCTCTCAACGGAAAATATAGTAAGGCAACTGCAGAAGCTGGGAGGTACCTCTTTTAATGCAGGCGGAATTGAAGTAAATTCTGATGAGGATATATTTTATCCAATAGGGGGCATAAATGATTTGCGCAGAAGTGCCGCCGAAGCTCTTGAAAGGAAAATAATAGAGGATAACGGCTTTCCCTTTGAAAGAGAGGCTGTTAATAAGGAGTGTCATGTGCATGACGGACAGGAGGCTGCGTTGGAGGAGAAAACGGACTGCTTTTGTGCTGTGTCTGTAAGAACTCTGGAGCAGCTTGGGGCGGCTGTAAAATTTGTTTTTTATAAAAGGCTTTATATTGATGCTGATATATTTGTAAGCAATCCCCAGTCTGTATCAAATTTATGCATTGCGCTCAGGTCTGCGGGTAAATCTGTTGAAAGAGAGTTTTTTATATCTCTTCCATATGTCATAAGACGCAAAGACGAGGCTTTTCTTGCCCGACTTAAAGAGCTTATGGAGGAATATTCAGAATTGTTTTCGGGAATTCAGGTGAGAGGTCTTGACGGGCTTGGATACCTGCTTGAAAACAAATATGAAGGAGTTATTTACGCAGATGCCGGTTTATATATATGGAATAAGAGGGCACTGTCGGAGCTGAAGCCATATATAGACGGCTTCTGTATTCCTTATGAATTAAAGCTTTCGGAGCAGAGAAGTATTTGTGCGGAGCTTGAGCGTGAAAAGGTTATTTATGGCAGGCTTCCCATGATGATAACCGCCAACTGTGTCATAAATACGGTATTTAATTGTATGAAGGGACAGAATAAAACGGCATTTCTTACCGACAGATATGGAAAGGTTTTTCCTGTAGTTTCCGAGTGTACGCATTGTATGAATATTATATATAACAGTGTGCCTGTTTCACTTCATACGAAGCCGGACAGGCTGTATGACCGGACGGATTTCAGAATTGACTTTACTGTCGAGTCTGCTTCGGATACGGAGAGTATATTAAAATATTTTATGATGCTTCTGAAGGGAGACTTCTTTGCTGTGCCGCCATATCAGGAATATACCACAGGACATGACAGACGTGGCGTTGAATAAACGGATTTTTTCGGGAAGGTTGTTTTAATGCGTGAATATATTATTGAATTATCTAAATATTTTATAGTCTTTTTTATGGCGTTATATACCAT
>JAJQGF010000158.1 GCA_021200695.1 Lachnospiraceae bacterium | reverse complement strand
GTATGGGGCCGTGCATATTTTCCGTTAATAAGCGCGGTACAAAATACTCCTTAAAGCTGTTTCCCATAGGGGGCGCCTGCATGTTTGAGGGAGAGGACGGAGTGGAAGCGAAGGACGGAGAGCAGAGCGAGGGCTCTTTTCTGAATGCCGGAGTCTGGGGAAGAATATCCACTGTTTTTGCCGGCCCCTTTTTTAATTTTATTCTGGCCTTTATAATAGCCTTTATCATGGTGAATATGATTGTGATAAGGGATCCTGTGGCGTCGGAGGTGCTTGAGGGAGGCGCCGCAATGGAGGCAGGGCTTCAGGACGGGGACAGAATAGTGTCTCTTAATGGTGAAAAAATATATCTGTATGAGGAGATACTTCTTTATACGCAGCTGTATGACGGCGGCGAAATAATGGTGGGCTATGAGCGTGACGGCGAGAGCTTTGAAGCTGCACTGACTCCACTGTACGATGCGAGCGCCGGAAGGTATATGCTTGGAATTTCAAATGCGGATTTTGTAGAGCTTGAAGGATTGGATGCCTTTAAGTACGCATGGTATGAGATGCGCTACAGTATTAAAATGACATACAAGAGTCTTGGCATGCTTTTCCAGGGCAAGGTGACAAGGCAGGATGTCGCCGGTCCCGTCGGAATTGCCGTAAATCTGGTGGGAAAGACCTATGAGGAGACCAAGGCATATGGCTGGCAGGATGTGCTTGTAAATATGATGAATATAACTCTTATGCTGTCAGTAAATCTTGGCATAATAAATCTGCTTCCACTTCCCGCGCTGGACGGCGGCAGATTGGTATTTTTGTTTATTGAGGTGCTGCGAGGGAAGCCCATTCCTCCCGAAAAGGAGGGAATGGTGCATTTTGCGGGTCTTGTAGTTCTCCTTGTGCTGGCGGTATTTATATTCTTTAATGATTTGGCAAATATTTTTATTGGTTAATTCTGTTTCTATAATCTTTTTAATACCTTGAGGCAGGACCGGCCTGAGGCATTATGGCCGGCCTGTCACATAGTATGTTCTGACATTTCGACATCGGCGTTTCGCCGTAAAATTCAAATAAAATAATTTACAAAACAGGAGGTCACATTGATGGGGACTGCCATGAAGTTCAGCTCTGCATTTTACAGGCAGTGCGGCGGCAGGACAGCAATATTATTGCAGCAGGTAGTGAGAAAAAAGGATTCCTGCGGCATATTGCTGGCATGTGTATGTACATCGGAGAAAATGGAAAATAAGGGGAGGCCGGAACTCTGTGACAGGCTGCTGTGTATGTTCAGGGAAGAGCTTCTTACCGGAAACGCATGCGGCGCTGCAGAGTACAGCAATAATATAGAAAAGCTTTTGAGGGCCGAGGCGGATGAATACAGAAGAGGCTTTTCGAAATGCTCTTATTCGGGAATATTGTGTATTGGAGACGAAGCGCTTTTGTTTGCAGCCGGCAGGCAGAGAATATATCTTATAAATTCAGCCTTTATGCGCCCACAGATAAGCCTTATTATGGGCGAGGGTGACTTTTTAACACCGCGGATACTCCGGGCCGGGCTGGAGCAGGGAGTGAGTGTGCTGCTTGGAACGGAGCCCTTTTTTGAATATATGGACGAAGGGCTTATAAAGGAATGTCTTTTTATCAGGGGAGACATGGACGGCATAAGGACGGAGAGACATCTCAGAGAGTACGGTAGATATATGGAAGACAAGGGAGGAACGGATATGGGGGCGGCAGTTGTCAGGGCATTGTGAAAAGTGTGACAGTCAAAGGAGCTGACATAAGCGTGAATAAATGGAATAGGGGCAATGAATATGTTTAAGGATAAAGAGGAAAATTTTTATGACGACAGAGAGGTGGAGAGGGAAATAAATGCGCATGGCTACAGTCTGGGAAAAAAGATTGGAAGGGGAACAGCATCTATGGTATTTAAGCTTTTTAAAGAGGGAAAATGCTTTGCATGCAAGCTTTCACCCAAAACAGAGATGTCCGAGAGAGAAAAATTTTTTTTAAGGCTTGTGGACAGCAATATATTTTTAAAATTATATGAGGCATGGGAATGCCGGGGCAAATCGTATATTGTAACAGAATTTGCCGAAGGAGATAATCTTGAGAGGTACATACGCAAAAAGGGCTTTCTGACGCAGAGTGAGACGATAGACGCTGCTCTTCGCATAGCTGAGGGCCTGAGCCTTCTTGAAGGCATGGACAGACCTGTATTATACAGGGATTTAAAGGCGGAGAATATAATGTACAACAAAGGCATGGTAAAAATTGTTGACATGGGCTGCGCCTGTTTTATTGATGAAAAGGCTCCAGGAAGAGTCGGCACATGGGGTTATGCACCGCCTGAACAGCTTTCCGCGGAGCCTGAGGATAACGCATGTGCGCAGGGAATGTACAGTGATGTGTATGCATTTGGAAGACTTGTTCATTATATGCTGACGGGAGACAGCCCATATATGCCGCCTTTTGAAAAGCCGGGAATAAGGCGCTATGACGGCAGATTTGACAGAGCTTTGGAGAGACTTATTATTATGTGTACCAAGGCAAATCCCCTCGAAAGACTGCCGGATATGAGCTGTGTACAGAGAGAATTGGAGAAAATTAAGGCACACCGCGCCCTCCGGGGCATAAGCGGCAGAGGATATATGAATAAATACATATACGAAAAAAATATATTTCTGCGTTAAAAATATATTTCTCTGAGCATAATCAGAATATACAAACAAAATGTAAATCCGGTGTAGGTGTCAGAGGTGTAAAATATTGAGAATATTAAAGCTTGTTTTTCTTACAATATTTGCAGGAAGCTATGGGCTTTTGTCCGCGGCGGGTATTTTTACCGTGCTTGTGGCGGTTGCCCTTGTTCCGAGATTTGCGGGAAGGACTCATACTGCAAATAAGGTTTTATTATATGAAGAGATGCTTATATTTGGAACAATGCTTGGGTGCGTATTCAGTGTATTCGGAGAAAAATGCTACAGCCTGACTACGCAGCTGCATCTTATGCTGTCTGAATATGATGGTGTGTGGAGGCTTTCGGGAGATATATTTCAGATACTTTTCGGGTTTTTCAGCGGAATGTTTGTCGGCTGTCTTGCGCTTGCCATTGCTGAGATGCTTGACAGTATTCCTATTTTTGCAAGGCGTATATCATTTCGGCATGGCATAGGAGTGGTAGTGCTTTCAATGGCGGCAGGAAAATTCTGTGGCTCGATTGCGTATTTTTTCACAAAATTGTATGAGCTTGAATAATGTGGAGGGATGCGGGCAAATTATCTATATGGAGAGAAAGGGAATGGTGTGGGGTGTTGTGGTGGGTCATTGTGTATATTGTATAGTTCAACACAGACACGCTTTCGCAAGTGTCTGTTTATGAACTATACAATATACGCAATTCGATTTCCGCAAGCTGTGTGAAGTGGGTAGCTCTCAGCAGCGCAAACAGCAGCAATCAAGTTGGAAGCAGCCTGTTGCGAAAGCACACAGCAAACAGCAGCAATCAAATTGAGGGCAGCTTGCTGCATAACCACGCACCGTATATAGCAGCAATCGAATTGTGCGCACTGTATGTTCCGGAAGCAGACACTTGCGTCAGCGTGTCTGCGTTGGAACATACAGTGTACACAATGACCCATTCCACAATCCCCCATTCCACAACAACCAACCATTAAAAGAAAGGTGTGAAAAAAATGGAAAGCCAGCAGGAAAAGAAAAAAAAGCAGGAGGAATATGAGAAATACGTAAAAGAGATAACTCCCACACATAATCTTGGGCTTCAAATGCTCAAAGCATTTATTACAGGAGGCATAATCTGCACCATAGGCCAGGTGATTTTAAACACGGCCACGAATTATTTTGCTCTGGACAAGCAGACAGCGGCAAGCTGGTGCTCATTAATCCTTATACTTGCATCTGTTATTCTGACGGGCTTTAATATATACCCCGGGATTGTAAAATGGGGAGGCGCCGGTGCGCTTGTTCCAATTACGGGATTTGCAAACTCAGTATGTGCGCCGGCAATAGAATTTAAAAAAGAGGGTCAGGTGTTTGGAATTGGCTGTAAGATTTTCACTATTGCGGGACCGGTTATATTGTACGGAGTATTTACAAGCTGGCTTCTTGGGCTGTTATATTGGCTTGGAAAAACATTCGGTATAGTCTGACAGGGGATGAAAATGTCTGAAATAACGGTATATTTAAAATGTGAACGTAATGTAGAGACGGACAGGGAGGATGTCTATATAAGAGATATCGGCAGCCTGCGCTGTAAGGATAATAAAACCGTTGAGCAGCTAAGGGCTGTAAAACTGCACCATTTTGAGCCGGGAGGCGCCGGAAGATGCGTAATAAGCGTTCTGAAAATAATAGAGCTCATGGAGAAGAAATGCCCTGATATAAGAGTGGAGGTGGTTGGCGAGAAGGATATCCTTATAGAGAGAGTAAATGTATCAGAGAGAAAGGGCATAAAGCAGGTGCTTAAGATAATCATGGTGTCTCTGGTCAGCTTCTTTGGAACGGCATTTACGATTATGGCATATCACGTAGACGTAGGAATAAACAGCGTTTTTACAGAGGTTTACAGGATTGTCATGAATGAGGAGCCGGGTGAGATGAACCTTCTGGCTCTGTCATATTCGGCAGGTGTCGCCGTAGGAATCATAACCTTCTTTAACCATGTCGGAGGCCGCAGGATAACAAAGGACCCTACACCAATAGAGGTCGCAATGCGCAAATATGAACAGGACGTGGATGTAACGCTTATAGAGACCGCGGACAGGGAGAATTTGGAGGAGGATACCGCAGAAAAATAGAAGCTCAGGTAAATAATGTTATTTATATGCCACTGCCGAGTATCCAAACTCCTCTACACTCCAGCCCGACGCTTTAAACGTATCGACCGTTTCGGGAAGAATTATACATACACCGTTTTCCGGAAAAGCTTCAGGCTCAACTATAAACTGCCCAAAGGAGCTTACGCGTGAAGCATTGTACTGTACCGTCGAGCGGTACAGAGGGGCGGGGATACGGCTGTAAAACAAAAGCTTACTGTATATAAAGCCCTCCTCTACATATATATTTCCGCCGTCAGCGAGCTCTATGGCATATTCAACGGCATCGCCGAGACCCTCCTGAAATTCGGCGGCTATATTTTCCCTGTAATCCGTGAAATAATATATTTCAAAGAATAAAAAGCATATTAGGGGTAAAATGCGGACTGCCGCAGCAGCAGGTTTAAAGTATTTTTTAAAAATCCTGCTGTAAAATATAATCCCAATGCGATAAACAGTGAAATAGGAATGTGCAGGCAGTTAATTCTGTTAAAATTGGCGGAAATTAAAGCGCACAGCATTAATCCGCATAGAAAGGGAAAAAGCAGCATTACCACTGAGGAATAGCTTCGCCTGGCTATACTTGTTATAAAGCGCTTCAGACAAAAAAGCCCTCCCACTGCGCCAAATATAAGAAATCCTCTGTAATACAGGCCAAAGCTTCCCGCAAAATTCCAATACAGCCCATCGTCCTGCTTTAATATCATAATTATGTTTAGCTTTAGCTTCCACAATATATCTGAGAAGGATATCTCGCTTTCTCTCATGGCGCTTAGGGCCGGAATAGAGATAAAGGGTGTGACTATTTCGGAAATATATCCGTTATTCACAAGCAGAAACAATATAAGCGGAAGGGCAAGAAGTCCAAGCAGCAATACTGCCGACACGGAATATAAATCAATACGCAGCTGCCTTGTATATATAAGATAGGCGGACATTAATACAAGCATTACGGGAACTACAGGCCAGATTGTGGCATAGCAGTACAGACTAAGCCCGTAGAAAAGAGCTGAGAGCAGATAATATTTTGTATTTTCCACACCTGATACAAAGAAATAAAAGCCAAATAAAAGGAATGCAGGCGCAAGATTACAGTCAAGTCCCCAACGTGCATACATAACCGACCACGGGCAGACCGCTATATACAAAAGACCTGTCAGCGCGGCATCGCGGTTAATCATCCGGCGAAGCAGCTTATATACGACAGGAAGAGTGAAGCAGGAGGCAATAAACTGTGGAAGCCTTATAACCCATGTATGCAGTCCAAATAAAGCGATAAAGGGTAACATAAGATAACTGTTGAGAGCGCTCATGCCGCTGCCCCATGTCTCAAGATATACGGGGAAGGAATAGCCATGGCTGTCCATGCCGTAATGCAGAAGCGAATAGCCCTCGTAGGCGCCGAAAGCCTCGTCCATATTGATACCGCCGGGAACGCTTCCCAGCCGAAAGCCCCTCGCAAATATTCCAATTATTATAATGGCAAATACCAGATTTCTGTGGGAAAATAATTTTTTCATAGCTTTTAATTCCATTTTTG
>JAJQGF010000211.1 GCA_021200695.1 Lachnospiraceae bacterium | reverse complement strand
TTGCAGCCCTCGTCCATAGTGAAGCGTTCTCTGTCCCAATCACATGATGTGCCAAGCTTTTTCAGCTGGGAGATAATCCTTCCTCCATACTCCTTTTTCCAATCCCAGGCTCTTTCAAGGAATTTTTCACGTCCAAGGTCGTTTTTGTCAATGCCCTCCTCCTTCAGCTTCTGGATAATCTTCACCTCAGTCGCTATGCTGGCATGGTCAGTACCCGGCTGCCACAGTGCATTGTAGCCCTGCATTCTCTTGAAGCGTATGAGGATATCCTGCATTGTATTGTCAAGAGCATGTCCCATATGAAGCTGCCCTGTAATGTTTGGAGGCGGAATGACTATCGTAAAAGGAGTTTTGGAATAATCCACCTCCGCATGAAAATACTTTTTGTCAAGCCATTTCTGATATAATCTGTCCTCTATGCCCTTCGGGTCATAGGTCTTTGCCAATTCTCCGCTCATCTATCCTCTTATCTCCTTTCGCAGTTTCATATGAAATTATAGTATAAGGCTTTGCGTTTGGTCAAGGAGAAATAAGATAAGCGTCAAACTGGTATGGTAAAAAAAACTTATTCTGGCACTTTTTATCGAGCCACTTATCCTATACACTACATATAAATTAATTTATGGTAAATATTAAACAAAATCCGTAAATCGGTAGAAATGAGGAACATTATGAAAAATTACGAAACGAATGCCTCCCGTAAAAGAAGCTATGGTCTGCTTATTATAAGCGCAGTTATCGTGATTGCTGCGCTCGCATTTGCCATTTACAGTTACGGCACAAGCTATGCCAAATCAGTCGAGCTTGGAAATGAGCTCACCGGGATAAAAAGCCGGATTGCGGCCATTGAAGACGGTACAGCAGCAGGAGATTTAGACGCGCTGAATGCCTCCAAAGCTGCCCTGTCCGATGAACAGCTAAGCAGCCAGCGCCCTTATTCATACAGTCTTGCCGTACTGTTTTTAGGAATAATGCTTCTGGCAAAGGGAATATATAACGCGGTATACGGTGTGCTTCCCTCTCAGAAAACAGACATTAAAAAGCTGGCACAGGCAGGTCTGTTAGCTGCACTCTGCTATGTGGGATTTGCCTTCTTTAAAATAGACATACCTGTGGGAACTGAAAAGACTGCCTTCCACTTTGGCAATGTTTTCTGTGTGCTTGCGGCTCTGCTGCTCGGCGGCTTCTGGGGCGGCATGGCGGGCGCCGTCGGAATGACAATCGGCGACCTCACCACCTCATATGTTACCAGCGCCCCCAAGACCTTTTTGCTAAAGCTTATAATCGGATTAATTGTCGGCCTTGTAGCACACAAAATTTTCAGGCTGAGCCGCCCGCATTCCGCCTCATATGTTACCAGGGTTACAATCCTTGCCGCGGTGTGCGGAATGGGCTTCAACATAATTGCAGACCCTCTGGTAGGTTATTTTTATAAAACCTATCTTCTCGGAGTGCCTCAGGATTTGGCAGCAACGCTTGCAAAGCTAAATCTCCTTACAACCTCCGTAAACGCTGTAATTGCTGTAATAGCCGCCACCATATTTTACCTTGCACTGAGACCGGCACTTAAAAAGGCGGGACTCTTTGTACAGGTCACTCCCGAGGCAGAATAACAGAATCGGGCAGGAGGCTAACCATTAGTTGATTAGCCTCCTACCCGGTGTACTGTTCAGGATTTGCTCCTTTGTCATTTCTAAAAGCCGGAACAAGCTAAGTTATGATATAGGACTTTCATCCTTTTTGTCAGAATTCTATTTTGATGCTTCCCATTGTACATTCTACCTCTATATTTTTTTCGGAAGCATTTCTGATTTCTCTGGATGCTGTGACCCCGCTGTATGACTCATCCCCTATCTGTACCATACCCACCGCGCTCTCAATCGTATAATTATAGTCGCTCTCCACTCCAAAAAGCCTTGCGCTTATACTTCCGGCCGAGCACTTAAAAGCACCGTCCTCTGTGTCTGCATAATACACCCTCAGCATACCCGCACCACACTCAAGCTTAAGCTCCGATGCCCTGATACTCTCAATCTCCATGCTGCCGGCGCCAAGCTCAAGACAGGCCTCAGAAAATACATAATTCTCCGGAACATATAATATCATTTCACCCGTCTGCATATTCATATCCGACAAGTCTGTAACTGCGCCGCTTCCTCTCAGTACAAGCTCAGAATCCTCAACAAAGCATTGAAATCTGCCCATGTTTTCAGCCTGCACCATGAAACTGTCATCATCTGAAACGCACAGCTTAAATACGCAGCCTCCCATGACAGCATCAAGCTTCATGTTCTCCGAGATGCCCTCAAGCACATGCAGCGCCATGTCTCCCTCAAGAATATCATGGTCTTCGTCATACATATCATCCTCTGCAAGCTCATAGTCTGCTTTGCCAATTTCCTGAATTATACTCTCACTGACACCCTCTCCCGCTTCCTTAAGCGTATCAATGCTCAAATCACTTATTTTAAAATTAAAATCCGGATTTGACCCGGTAAGACCGGTATACAATACATACACTCCGCCTGCTACAAGCGCGGCTGTCAACGCTTTTCTGATAAAATGCGCCATACTCCGTTTCTCCGCTCTTACACTTCACATTTCCAGAATGCCGCACTGTATGCCGGCATAAGACTTCCTCCGCCAAAATCATGTTCTGCCCCGCTTATAAGGTCAAGCGCTCTTCCGCACCCTGCGTCAAAATGCGCGGTAAAATCCTCTCCATCCGCATTAACAGCAACCAGCACACGCTCATGCTCAGATTTTCTCTCAAAAATACACTGCTTATTAGTAAGCAGCACCGAGCGGAAGCCTCCATAATTAAGTGCTTCAGAATTCTTCTTTGCCTCACTCAGACGGCTTATATAATCTGAGAGCTCATTCCATTCAGGCTTATCAAAGCATGCCCTGAGCGCCATGTCGCCCTCCTCTTTTTTGGCTTTTGCGCCCCATTCACTTCCGTAATATACACAGGGTATTCCGGGCATACCGAACATCATCGCATATATAAGCGGCAGATGCCTTTCATTATTTAATATGCTTGCCACCCTTGTAACATCATGGTTGTCCACAAAAGAAAGAAGATGTCTGCCTTTGTAGAGAGTCCAATTCTCAGAGCCGAACTGTCTTAAAAGCGAGTGGACTATTTCAAACATATTCATACTGTTAAAGCTGCTGTACAGCCCCTTATAGCATTCATAATTTGTTGCCGAATGAAGCATTTCATCATTCATCAGTCGATTATAATCACCATGCAGCATCTCGCCGAGAAGATAAAAATCAGGCTTAAGGGCTGCCGTAAAATCATGCAGTCTGCGCACAAAACCCTCATCAAGGCTGTATGCCACATCAAGCCTTAATCCGTCAATATCAAACTCCTCAATCCACTGCTTAACACTGTCAAGAAGGTATTCCACCACCCTCTCATTCTTCAGATTAAGCTTTACAAGGTCATAGTTTCCTTCCCAGCCCTCGTACCATAATCCGTCATTATAATTTGAATTTCCGTCCAGAGCAATCCTGTAAAACCAATCAAGATACTCCGACCTTTCCCTGTTTCTTACAACGTCCTGAAAAGCTCCGAAGCCTCTTCCCACATGGTTAAACACCCCGTCAAGCACTACTCTTATGCCGTTTTCATGGAGGGCAGCACAAACCCTTTTAAAATCCTCGTTCGTGCCGAGACGCACATCTATTTTGCGATAGTCTCTTGTATTGTAGCCATGAGTATCAGACTCAAATACCGGCGAGAAGTATACCGCATTTATTCCAAGCTTATTCATCTGTGGAATCCAATCCATAACCTTAAGTATCCTGTGCTCCAAAGCTCCGTCGTTCTCATAGGGTGCGCCGCAGAAGCCCAACGGATATACCTGATAAAACACGCTTTCATACGCCCACATATTCACAATCTCCTCTCATTTTGCCAATATTCTTCAGCTTTTTAATATAGTATACAACATTTATCGTTAAGACGCAAATGCATACTCAAACGACTTTACATAATATAATTGACCACTTCAGTATTATTGCAGAATTTCCTTCATATTAAATTTAGATTTAAAAAAATATGCGGTGTCATTTTTTTATGGGAATTTATCGGGCTAAAATTTATTTAATCCACAAAATCCACCAGGTTATCCACAGCAACAATGACGTCATTTACATGTTTTTGAATGTCATTTTTGCAAAAATTTGATGTCGTTTCCTTCATTTTTAAATATTAAAAACAAATGTTTGGGTTACATAAATATTATGACCATGAGTCCCAAAATTTCTCTACTCTTTCCGCAATGGTGTCAATACTTACCGTTTCAAAATAATTCCACTCCCGCGGAAGCATTTTTCTGTAATAATACTGAAGGAAGCGTTCATCAAGCAACGCTACAATTCCGACATCATCAGCAGTTCTTATAACTCTTCCTGCAGCCTGAAGCACCTTAATCATGCCAGGATATCTGTATGCGTAATCAAACCCGCTGCTGCCCCTTTGGTCAAAATAGGCTTTAAGTATTTCTCTCTCATTACATACCTGTGGAAGCCCCGTACCGACAATAATCGCACCTATAAGGCTGTCGTTCTTAAGGTCTATTCCTTCTGCGAAAATTCCTCCCATAACGCAGAAGCCTATCAGAGTGTAATCCTCCTCTTCTATCTCCATGTTGATAAGGTTTTCCGGATGACAGTCCTCATTGCCCCTGAAACGGTTTAAAAAGGCTTCTCTCTCTTCCTCGCTCATGCTATCCTGCTGTATTATACATTCCCTGTCCCCTCCGGCAAAACAGTCCATATAAATGTTATATACCCTGTGAAGAAAAGAATATGATGGACAAAATACCATGTAATTTCCCTGTCTCATGCTTACAATTTCATCTATATATCTAGCAATCCTGTAATATTCATCCTCAGAGCGCCTTGTATATTTGCTGGTAACGTCATTTGCTATAAACAATGCTCTCTTTTCGGGATTAAATACTGATTTTGCATAAACCTCATAATCCTCCGGCTCACCGCCCAATAACTCCTTATAATACTGTATCGGCAAAAATGTAGCCGAA
Organism: Lachnospiraceae bacterium; assembly: GCA_021200695.1. Lineage (GTDB taxonomy): Bacteria > Bacillota > Clostridia > Lachnospirales > Lachnospiraceae > Acetatifactor. Next base: position 27,577 of record JAJQGF010000211.1, on the reverse strand, counting down.
AAAAGAATAGTGCTTCTGCCGCGCAGCATGCATTCCCTAAGCCTTTTTGCCGGATTGACACAGAAAAGCTTAAGCATAAATGTACCATCTTCTCTAAGCTGTGTGTATTTGACATAATTCTCGTCAACTGTCTCGTAGGTCTCAAGAAAATGAGCGACATCAAAATATAAGTCCAAAACAGCGTCCCTTACAGGGAGCTTTGCCTCCTCCTGCCCGCCAAGATAATCGCCCATTGTAGCATAAAGTCTTAGCAGTCTGTTTGTGAATCCATCTATACTCTCCGCCAGAACGCAGCCCTCATTCTCACGCTTAAGAGCCAGCAGCTCTCTGCTGCATGCCTCAAGCTGTTGTATCATAAGCTCGCCATAGCCTTCTCTAACAAGCAGACTTTTGCCTCCCGCATTTCCTGTTTTAACAATTTCCGACTCAGTCAATGACATATTTGTCATATCAAATGTCATTTGTCCTTCAATCTGCGATTTTTTCCTGCCTTCGGACAGTTCCGACACAACTGTCTGTTTGAGCTGGCGCTTTAATTCCATAAACTCCTCCCTGACAAGAGAAGCGCTGTACATCTTTCTTCCCCTCTCCAAAAGATTGTGCGCCTCGTCTATCAGAAACAGATAATCGCCGCTGCTTCCATCTCCAAAAAATCTTTTAAGATATACATGTGGGTCAAACAAATAATTATAATCGCATATTACTCCATCGGCAAACAGGCTCATATCCAGACAGAGTTCAAAAGGACAGACCTTATATTTTATTGCATATTCCTCTATTCTCTCTCTTGTAAAACACTCCTCCCCTGTCAGCAGCTCATACATTGCCGTGTTTACTCTGTCATAATGACCCTTTGCATACGGACAGCCCTCGGGATTACATTCCGTCTCCTCCATAAAGCAAAGCTTTTCCCTGGCTGTCAGAATAACGCTCTTGAATTTAAGTCCTCTGCTTCTGAGTATTCCAAGTGTATCCTCAGCAACCTCACGGGTTATTGTTTTTGCGGTAAGATAAAATATTTTATCTCCCATCCCCATTCCCATAGCTTTTATTGCCGGAAATATTGTGGAAATCGTTTTTCCTACTCCTGTCGGCGCCTCCAAAAACAGTTTTTTCTTATGATATATCGTGCTGTATACATGGCTTACAAGCTCTCTCTGGCCTTCCCTGTACTCAAAGGGAAATTCCAATTCCGATATTGTCCGCTGCCTTAATTCCTTCCAATCCCACGTATAATCAGCCCACCTTCTGTAGTCGGCTATAAGCCTGTCAAACCACTCTGCAAGCTCATCAAAAGTATAATCAAGGTAAAAATATTTTATCTCCTCCGACTCTATATTACAGTACGTAATTCTCACCCTTATTTCTGTACAATCCCTGCGCAGCCCATACATATATGCATAACACTTGGCCTGCGCCACGTGCAGCGGTGCAGGCTCATTAACCTTAACAAGGTCTCTGTATGTACCTTTTATCTCATCAATCACAATACCATCACTGTTATCTATAATACCGTCTGCCCTTCCCTCCACAGTCAGAACATATCTGTCTGTCGGACAGGTATATCTCAGAAAGACCTCCGCATTATAGTCAGAGCCCATCCGCTTCTGTATCATGCGGTGTATACGGCTTCCCTCCTGCATTGCATTTTCGGGTGCCGCACCGCGGCGGCTGTCTATATCTCCATGACGCAGGATAAACTCCACAAGATTACGCACCGATACACGTATTTCCCCCTTTGGCAAAGCAATATGCGTATCGATATTATCAGTTATAACCGGCTCTGTTTCTTTATCCGGCATTCCATGAGCCTCCGTTTCTCCCGATATTTTCCCAAAATATAATACAGGCTAATTATTGCCAAACTCCGTCATGTACCCCCTGAATCTGAGAGGCAGCATCTTCCTCTGTAGGGACAGACTGCGTCTCTCTCTCACTGCTATTTTTTCACAAAACCATTTAAACAATTCGCTGTATTCCTCTTCGCCTTCAGAAAGCTTAAGCCGGTTATGCTCGATTGGCTCACCGGTATTTTCATCACACATCATAAGATACCACTGAATGCAGCCAGCCTTATGCACACCCATGCATTTGCGCTTCTCATCATATATAACAAAATTTTCCGCTGGAAGTCTGTCCGCAAAATGCCCCATTAAAAACGGAAGCAAATTGCTCCTGGGTGCAAATCTCGCATAGAGCGCGCCATTCTCCAACTCCTCAAAGCGCATAAAGCCTCTTAAATGGTCGTACTCCCTTCCGGTATACCCTGCCAGAGAAAATACAAGTCGCACATTATCATCTGCAAGATTATCGAGAAGATGTCCGTGACGCACATTCTCCTTAAGTCCCATCATTATCACTCTGTAAACCGCCTGCGCCTTATCAGGATTATCCGCGGCAAGCGCATACGATATGCTATGGCAGTCCTGCCTTCCGAACCTTCTGATTATAGTCTCCGCCACTCTGCCGGCCTTTGCATAGTCAGTCTCAACAAAAATATCCTCGGCAAAAAGAAGCGGTTCATCTGTAATCTCAAGCCTTACCTCCTCCCTCTGCCTGTGTTCTTCATATACATTATAAATCGCAGTAAAAATGCTCTCCTGCGTATCCTCGCACCTGTATACATACATAAAGCTATACCTCTCCGACCACGGTATGAATTTTCTCCTCCTGCTTAACATCCGCTTGAAAAGCTCCGTCATCAAAAAGCGACATCTGTCTGAATGTCATAGCGTCACTGCCAAGCCGTATGCGGTCCTTGCTCTCCGTGAGCCTCCTCACTATATAATCCTCGTCAAGCTTTGTGTTATACATCATTTTTCCACTGCAGGTTATAAAATACAGCGCGCGCTTCAGCACGATGCCCATCTTCCTTAGATTATCAAAATTAAGCCTGCCGCTGCGTCTGGCTGCCACAATACGCCTTGCGCTGTTCACTCCTATACCCGGCACTCTCAAAAGCATATCATAAGAAGCGCTGTTTATCTCTACAGGAAACTGCTCAAGATGTCTCACTGCCCAATCCTCCTTTGGGTCCAGCAGAACATTAAAAAAGGGTCTGTCCTCACTCAACAGCTCTTCAGCCTTAAAGCCATAAAATCTCAACAGCCAGTCGGCCTGATACAGTCTATGCTCTCTCATGAGCGGCGGCCCTCCGGGAAGTACCGGCAGATTCTTATCATCGTTTACCCGCACAAATGCCGAGTAAAATACCCTCTTTAGCTCGAAGCGCTCATAAAGCCCCTGTGCCACCGACATTATCTGATAATCGCTCTCTCCCGTCGCACCCACAATCATCTGGGTCGACTGCCCTCCTGCTACAAACTTCGGCGCATTGCGGTAGAGCACAAGCTCATTCCGGTTGGAATGTATCTCCTCCTGAATCTGACGCATCGGCGTCAAAATACTTTTTCTGTGCTTATTAGGTGCAAGCGCCTTAAGCCCATCAGCAGTGGGAAGCTCCAGATTGCAGCTCATTCTGTCGGCCAGAAAGCCCGTCTGTCTTATTAACTCAGGCGCCGCGCCGGGAATAGCCTTTACATGTATATATCCGTTAAAGCGATATTTTCTGCGAAGCAAAAACAATGTGCGGAAAATAAGCTCCATTGTATATGTCGGGCTGTTAACTATGCCTGAGCTTAAGAATAAGCCTTCAATATAGTTACGCCTGTAAAACTCCATGGTAAGCGTACATATCTCATCAGGTGTAAATATTGTCCTCAGAGTATCATTTGAACGTCTGTTTATACAATACTTACAGTCATATATACACTCATTCGTCATCAATATCTTCAGCAGAGAAATACATCGCCCATCACTGCTGAAGCTGTGGCATATTCCCGATGCCACACAGCTTCCGACAGAGGAACCGCTACCTCTTCTGTCCACACCGCTGGAGGTGCATGCAACATCATATTTAGCTGCGCCGGTAAGTATCGCTAGCTTGTCCATTAATGGCATATCCTGCCCTGCCGTCAAAAATTCCATTCTGCCCTCTCAATACAAACATTTGTTTGTCTTTATGGTAGCACATATGTTCGTATTTATCAAGACCTGTTGAATAAAAAACTGACGCCTTATGTAACTATCCGTGCTCAGAGCATAATTTACGTGATTAAGCATCTCGCCCGGAGGTTATTGTAAGCACTGCAAACTTATCATTTCTAAATCCTATATCATATCCATAATTATCTACAAATTTAAGCAGCATGACAAATTTTTCCGCCGCAGTTTTCTCCTGAACCGAAGCACTCTGAGCATTTTCACCCAAAATGCTCTGTAATATATCATCGCTGTTTACTTCCTGAAGGTTTTCGGATTTATCCAGAAGCCCCTCCAGACACTCCGCGTATTTATTTTCAAGTATTATAACCGGCTGATAGGCAGAATCCGATTCCACTCTGTCCGCCGTCTCACCCAGCTCCTTACCGAAGGTCTCAGCGCTGTATGAGGTCAAATCACTCCACGGATTGAACGCTGACGGCATCTGCAGATAAAAGGATAATGCGGGAAGCTGTCCGAAAAGGATTACCTCCTCTCCCGTAAGGCTGTTTTCATCAACATATTCCGAGAGCTCAGTCATCCAGACCGCTCTCTCGGGATTCATTTTAATACCCGCAAGAATGTCATTGTTTGTAACCTCTGCAGTCATATCCTGCGCACCTGTTGCCTCTGCGAATACAAATACCATGCCAAAGCCCGCACACTGTACGGCAAACATAAGAAGAAATGCAGTAATAATACATTTTGCCGGACATAGGCTTATAAGAAGTCCGCCCGGCCGCCTGTCACTTACATTTTTAATAAATTTGTACATTTCCCACAGAGTATATGGCGCTGCCACAAACAGATTGTTTATGCTGGGATATGTCTTGTTATTGCTTCCAATTGAAGTAATCAGTATCACCAGAATGACAAGACCGCTTATTAGCTTCTCCTCCTTAGGCGCCCTCATGTCAAATATTCGCACCATGCCAACAGCCATGGACAGCATAAGAAAAACTATCGCCGGACGGCGTATGGGTCCGTAGGTGAAAAACTGAACTGAACAAAAGCCCCTGTAATAAAGCCATGCCACCATCAGCGCCGCCAAAATTACGCTGACCGTACGCGCCGCATTTACAAAAAGCCTTCTTTTTCTTCCCTTAAACAGCCCTGCAATAAAAAATACAATCATCCCCACGGCAATAATAGCAAGTATCCGCACAACCCAATACAGATTCTCCGTGTAATCCGTAAGCATGCTAAATAACATGGAATCGGCCCTGTAATCCGTGGCATTATCCGTCATCGCAAAAAGCCTCCGTATACCCTCCGCATACTGTCCGATTCCGTAACGTATATGTATATATAGAAGCAAAACAGACAGGGCTGTAAGCTCTCCTCCAAGACATATCAATGTACGATATACAGTCTTACGAAGCAGACCGTCCGCAGCCCTTTTGGCATCAAGCCATTCTATTATGCCGTAAGCCCACACTGCGACTATCAGCGCAGCCTCAGGAAGATTTGAAAACCTCACAAGCACATTTGCGCCGAGACAAAGCCCCGCAATGAAAAGGAATAAATTTTTATTCTCCGTAAGCCCGCAATACAGCAGAATCACACACACCAGAAGTAATACATATGTAAGATAATTATAAAGCAGTGCCGTCGGACACCAGCAAAGGCTTATGGCAATAAGCTCTCCCGCAAATACTATATATCTAACTATTCCAAGCTTTCTTGTACAGAAAAAATACCCAGATACTGCAAGTACACTGACAAACAGCCCTGTATATAGATTCATCCCAAGCAGACTTAAGGCAAAAGGCAGCTTTGTTATCAAATACCCGACTGCATTTGCCAGATACGTTGAAAAAAGCCACATGGAATCCATATGCTCCAAACCCATATATTCAAAATTTGCATAATTATAGCCCGTGTCCCACAGGTCAATTCCACAGGCAATATGCCTCAGCGGATATATGGCTAATATTATAATAAAAACAACATCCTGTATTCTGCAGCTTTTTGATATAAGCCCGTTATTAATCGTGTCCCTGTCCATAATAATCTCCTGAAAAAAGCTCACCAACGTCATTTATCCTGCCCACAATAAATCTGTACGGCTTCAGATGCATAAATGCCGCATGCAGTCCTCGCATCAGACGCTCCCTGAGAACATCCGCCGCAATCCCGACAATAAATACCACCACAACTGCAGCAGCCGTAAACATAAGCATATTTCCTACGCTGTCAATCCTGTCGGCCCAAAGCCATTTCTGCCATTTATAACGCAGTGCAATATTTTCATGCAGCAGATAAACCCCCAGGGTATATGGTGATATTTTAGTGATTATCGCCGCTGCCCTTCCACGGATATTTATTTTTAAAAATGCCATGAACAGCCCTATTGCCGCTATCAGGGGGAAAATATGGTTATACTCTATGCTTATCTTTATAATATGCTCAAGGCTTCCCGTTTTTACATACACAATATGAAGCGCCATAAGCTCGACAAATATTAATACAACCCCTGTGAAATAAATGATAATGCCCTGAAGCCAATGTACAACAGCTCCTCCTGCAAACCTCCCTATATATGCTGCCACCATAAATACACAAAGATACCACATAAAATCATATCCCTGACCGTCCATTTCAAGTCTTGCGGGAATAACTGATTTCAATAAGCAGTTAAATACAAGCAGCAGTGCAATCGCCGCCTGCATCTGCCTCCTGTTCATATATTTTATCGCCATTGCACATAAAGGCATAAGTATATACATAAATACGTACGCGGTCATAAACCAATAATGCCCCATAGTTATGGGAAGCACAAGTGTAAGCACATAATGAAAGCTAAATTCCTCTGCGGGATATATCCCTAAAAAGTAAGCAGCAAATCCAATTATCACAGAATAAAGCCATACCTGTATATACAGCTTCAGCAGCTTTGAAAGCCTGAAGGAGGATACGCGCGAAAAATACCCGCTTATAAGCATATAAACATTTACCGCAACAATGCAGAAGCACTCCAATATCCATGCCGCCGCACCATAGTCTGTAAGCTGCGGCTGTGACAAATCCGCAAGAATATCTCCCTTTCCCAAATAATGCAGCACAACAATCATCATCATTGCGATGCAGCGCAGCAGCTCCATGTTTGCCAGTCTGGCAGGCTTTCCGTTTTTTTCCTTTAATATAACCGCTGTCGGACCGTCCTTGTTAAGCATCCCGTTATCCCTGTTTACTCTCATATATACAGACTCTCTCTTAAAGCATAATTATTTACAGCTATATTATATAAGCATGCATGCAAATTTACAATGTTCAAAAAATTTCCGCTCCGCCTTTTCTAAAATTTCAGTACAATCGCAGTGCAGTTATCGTTATGCTCACTTTTTTCTATCGCTTTAAATATTGCCGGAATGGATTTGCCTTCCTTTTTGGCAAGATATCTTTTCAGGCGGCTCTCCTCAAGCTTTTTGGAAACACCGTCCGAGCAAATCAGAAGGGTGTCGCCCTTCATAAGCCTCCCATAATAAAAATCCGCCATCTGGCTTCCAGTCACACCGCTTTTGCCCAAATACTTCATCAATGTATTACAATCCCTCAGCTGAAGCGGCTTCTGCTGCATTATGTTAAGCTCAGCCCTCGTATGCGGTGTGCTGATTCTTTTAAGTCTTCCCCCGCGCAGAAAATAAATCGGGCTGTCTCCTATATTTACCGCGTAACAGCGGTCTCCCCTCCACATAAGAAGCGACAGGGTGGTCGCTGTGCGACCGATTTTTTCACCCAGCTGCAATATTTTTTCATTTATCTGATCCAGCAGCTCCTCCAGCAGTCTGTCAGGCAGGGCATCTCCTTCGGGGTGTGCCTCCGCAAAATGTATTACTGCCTGCACCGCAGCCTTTGCTGCAAGCTCTCCGTGGTTTGAGCCCCCTACGCCATCGCACACGACAGCCACATGTATCTCCTTCGGACGGCAGCTTAAGACTCCGGACTGTTCACAGTCCTCTCCCTTATAGTAAAAAAGCGAATCCACCGCAAAATTATCCTGATTCAGCTGTCTCGAGCCAATATAGGTTCTGGCATGATAAAAGACTCTCCACTCCTCCGCAGTCTCCCCCGCTGTCAGCTCTTCGCCGTAGAGCTCCTCATATATCTGCCCTGCATCTGCAAAACGTCGGCTTATATCCGGGTTCAATCCTTTAATAAGCGCATTCTGCTGCCTTGAGGAAAGAGCGCTCCGCGTCAGAAGCCGGGGCAGCCTGTCAAAAAGCTGCCTGTCCCTTGCTTCTGCAATTCCCTCTCCCGTAATCAGATATACTATCGTCGCGCATAATGAAAAAATATCAGTCCACGGTCCCTGAAGGTCAGGCTGCGAATGCTCAGGCGCCTCAAGTCCCTTATGCCTGAATATGGGTTTATCATCCGATTTGTTATTTTCCCCAAAAGAAGCCGCAGCGCCAAAATCAATAAGATAAACCCGGTTATCCTCGGAAAGCATGAGATTTCCCGGACTTATATCCCTGTGTATATATCCAATATCGTGCAGCTTCAATAAAGTGTCAAAGGTGTTTCTAAGCAGAGAGAGCGCCTCCGCCGCCGGAAGCGTTCCTCCGCATTCCTTTGCATATTCCAAGAGAGTCTTCCCCTCAATCAGATTAAGAACTATATACTCTGTTCCGGCCTCCTCAAAATAATCCCTGAGCCGGGCAATGTACGGCACATCCCTTACCGCCTCCAGAAGAGCTGCCTCACGTTTAAATCCCAAAGAGGAGCCCTTAACCGCCACATAACAGTTTAAAAGTCTGTCCTCCGCACGGTAGGTAATTCCAAAGCCGCCCATCCCAAGCACTGAAATAATCCGGTATCTGTTTTTCAATATACCTCCCACAGGCAGAGGCTTTTCCTTTAAATCCTCCATACATACACCCCACATCAAGCAATATACGTCTGAATAATGCCCGCAAGCTCTTATAATAATCGTAACATCCGGCCTGTGTTTAGTCAACCGAAGGACGCACGGTTAAAAACGCGGAGCATTAACAGGTCTGCACAAATTACACCTTACTTACATAATTATATACAAACACACAGCCAGGAGACTGAAGATATGAATAATCAGCAAGCCCTAAGCAATGTCACAGAAAAATATCTTTCCCGCTTTTATGAAATACTTGAGGAAATGATTCACGGAATGACCTGCGCAGAATTGACAGACAGCATATCTCACAACTTTATTGTACAAATGATACCTCATCATATGGCTGCTATCGAAATGTCGCGCAACCTTTTGAAGTATACCACCTTCATACCCCTGCAGGAGATAGCCTCCAATATAATTACCGAGCAGACAAAAAGCATTGATGATATGAAGCGGGTGCTTGACTGCTGCGGCGGACTGCAAAACAGCAGAAAGGAGCTTCAGACATACTATAAATATTATGACAGAATAACCACAGAAATGTTCTGTGAAATGAAGAATGCAGTATCCACCAACAATATAAATGAAAATTTCATGCGTGAAATGATTCCGCACCATCAGGGTGCCGTAAGAATGTCAGAAAATGCGCTTTGCTTTACTATATGTCCACAGCTCAGGCCGATACTTGACGCCATCATAAAATCGCAGAAAAAGGGCATAAGGCAGATGGAGTGTCTGCTGTGTAATATTACAAATGCATCATGCAAATAATGTGGTATTTTTAAAGCATTACGGTGTAACCACCAATGACGGGGTTACACCGTTTCCTTTTATGCAGGCATTCCCCGCGCTTAATTTTTATCGTTCGGAATTCCCCTTAAGCTTAGCTATCAGCTCTATTATATATTCCACGCATTTCTCCGACTCAACCAAAGCCTTTACAGACTTGTCTCTTGTGGATATTTCGATCATGTTTTCCCTTAGATTTCTCGGACTTATAATAGCGCGTACCGGAACTCCAAGCAGGTCGGCATCTGCAAACATTTCACCGGGACGAATTCCATCCCTGTCATCATATATAACCTCAATCCTTTCTGCACTGAGCTTTTCATATAAAGCATCAGCCGCATGCCTTGTCTCCTCATCATCCGGGCGAAGACAGCATATATGCACCTCCCACGGTGCAATCGCTATAGGCCAGATTGGGCCATATTCATCATGTCTGGCCTCACATATCGATGCCGCCAGACGGCCTACACCGATACCATAGCAGCCCATTATCGGATAATGCATAGAGCCATCCTTGTCCGCATACTGCATGCCCATGCTTTTAGTATACTTTTCACCAAGCTGAAAAATATTTCCAACCTCAATACCTCTTTTGATTGTCAGGGACGGTCTGCCGCAGCACGGACATATACCTCCCTCCTTAACCTTTGCAATATCAACATACTTCACATTTCCAATCTCTCTTTCCAAATTAAGATTGACATAATGGAAGCCCTCTTTATTTGCGCCTGCCACAATACTGTCAATACCCTTTAAGGATAAGTCGCAATAATAGCTTACCTTATCCGAGATATTGTAAGGTCCGATATATCCGGCAACCAATGGAGATTCCTCCGTAATCTCGGCGGTGTGAAGCTCCTCTCCGACAAGATTACGCAGCTTTGTCTCATTTACCTCATAGTCGCCTCTCACAAAGGCAACCACAAAGGCATCATCCGAATTCTTCTGATATACAACCGCCTTACATGAGGACAGTATATCGCTCTTTAAATATTCACATACCGCCTCTATCGTCTTGCAGTCAGGAGTCTCAATGCACTCAAGCGGCTTAAGGCTGTCTGCTGCGGTATTTTCAACAATATTCTCAGCCGCCTCCATGTTCGCCCTGTAATCACATTCCGTGCATAATACTATGGAATCCTCTCCTACCTCGTTTAACAGCATATACTCATGCGACATGCTGCCGCCCATCATTCCGCTGTCAGATGCAACCGTCACAACCTCCGGTATTCCCACACGCTCAAATATACGATTATAGGCATCATAGCATTTCTTATAATATTCCTCTAAATCCTCCTGTGATGTATGAAAGGAATACGCGTCCTTCATGGTAAATTCGCGCACACGTATCATTCCTGCCCTGGGTCTTGCTTCATCCCTGAATTTTCTCTGAATCTGATAAATCATAAAGGGATACTGCTGATATGACTGCCCATATTCCCTGACCAACTGAACGGCAGCCTCCTCATGCGTCATTCCAAGCACCATCTTCGACTTATTTCTGTCCTGAAAACGCACCAATTCACTTCCGATGCTGTCGTAACGTCCTGATTCCTGCCACAGCTCTGCCGGCATGACAACAGGAAACAATACCTCCTGTCCATCAATGGCATTCATTTCCTCCCTGATAATATTCTCTATCTTGGCTGTTATACGGCGTAATACCGGATATTCTGAAAAGATACCATTGCCGACATACTTCATATAACCTCCGCGTATCATCAGCGCATGGCTGTCGATAACACAGTCCGCAGGTCTTTCCTTAAATCTCTGACTTACCAGCTTTTTAATCCTCATTTTTCAATTCTGCCTTTCCGTTTATAATAAATAAAATATTAAATTTTTCCAAAAAATATTTTATCATCTACTTCCATGTTTATCAACTCTATATTTTCCACACATTTTTTTGCTGAACACAATAAGAACGGAGCTTCATCTTATTAATATTGCTTATTAATATTTGAAAAAAAAATTGTTATATGATATATTTTAGTATGCAATTCGGAGGATTTACAAATGTTAAGACTTATTTTTGTATGTTCAGTTTCCATGCCCTTTATCCTTTATTATCTGTTCAGGGCAGGATATATTGACCGCCATGATGATAAATACACGGAATCGGACCGTTATAAAATAGCCCGCAGAATGGTCGGTATTATGAAGCACAATGGTCTGATAAAAACCAATGTATACGGCAAGGACAATCTGCCCAAGAACGGCGGCTATGTAATGTACGCAAACCATCAGGGCAAATATGATTCGCTCGGAATTATTTCCGCACATGAAAATCCCTGCACGGTTATGATAGATGAGAAGCGCTCACATCTTTTTCTGACAGACCAGTTTGTTACACTTTTAAAGGGAAGCCGTCTTGACAAGACAGATATGAAAAACCAGATGCAGACCGTACTCAATGTTATTGCCGAGGTAAAGGAAGGCCGCAGATACATAATTTTCCCTGAGGGAGGATACTGTCACAACAGAAATGAGGTGCATGAATTCATGCCTGGTGCCTTCAAATGCGCAATAAAGTCCAAAAGCCCGATAATACCTGTTGCGCTTATAGATTCTTACAAGCCCTTTGAACTCACCTCAATCAGGCCTGTAACCACGCAGGTGCATTTTTTGGAGCCGCTTTACTATGAGGATTACAAGGATTTAAACTCAATTCAGATTGCAAAGATAGTCAGAGACAGGATAATAGCTGCAATCAGAGACGCAGGAAAATAGACGGAACAGCTCAGGTGCGTACGGTAAAGCAGAGTTGTGTTTTAAATCGGATTCTGTTATTATTTAATTAAAAATACAGGAATGAAAACAATGTTAAAATTTTGCAGCCGCTTTCTGAAATTTACGCTTATAATTATATTTTCCTTTCTAACCGTATCTTCACTGCTTGTAACACAGTCATGCTTTTCTCCTGATGCGGACGAGCTTTCCAATGTACCTGTATATAAGCTTCACGATAATATACTTCTGCATCTGGCAGCAATACTTATATTCTGTGTGATTATATATCTGCTTAGGGCTCTGACAGACAAAAAAGCCTTCGTTAAAGGCCTCCTTGCAAAAAGCAGGCCTTTTTACAGAATTGCCGCTGCTGTATTGGCATTTTTAATATCATATCTTATCCTCTCGGACGGAAGCCGCACTCCCTACGGAGACCAGGCTCAGGTATACGGAGCTGCAATGTATTTTAATACCGGAAATTATATCAATCTTTCTCCCGGCGGATACCTTGACATGTATCCGCACCAGCTTGGCTATGTTGCATTTCTACAGCTGCTGTTCAAAATTACGGGCAGTACCTCCTTCTTTATGGTTCAGGTTATAAACTGTCTGTTCATAGCCGGAATAGTGTTTGCAGCATGTCTGCTCATTGAGAGTCTGACAGACAGCACTGTGGTACAGCTGCTCGGAACACTTTATGTTCTTACGCTTCTTCCGCTTTATATTCATGCAAGTCTGCTTTACGGTGATATCCCATCAATGCTGTTTTCGCTGCTTTTTATAAATCACTTTATAAAAGGTCTCAGAAGCCGCCAGCCTAAATATCTGCTTCTCAGTGTGCCTGAGCTTGTGCTTGCCGTGCTTTTCAAGAAAAATTCCATAATACTGCTCATTGCGGCTGCCATTATCCTTATGATACACATTATTATCACCCGACGCCGTTTGCTTATAATACTGCTTTTAGCTCTGTGCATAACACCATTTGGCAGTCTTAGGCTTATCAATACATATTACAGCAATATAAGCGGATATACGGTGACCGGCGGGATTCCCTCGAGCGCATGGATTGCCATGGGTATGTTGGAGGAGGGCAGTCCCGGATGGTTCAATAATTACCCCGTACCCGCTTATTATGAAGCGGAATATGACCGCCGCAAGGCCTCTGAAATGGCTATTGAGAAAATAAAAGAGCGCTTTAACTATTTCCGCGAAGACCCGATATATGCCTTAAGCTTCTGGAAACGCAAAATAAGCACTCAATGGAATGACCCCTTTTTTCATTCTTATGACATAATATTTACCGACGAAGAGGAGACTCACGGACTCACCGCATTTATAATTGAGCATAGCGGTGAAATTATGACCGCGCTGTCGATATTTCAAAACATCACTTACTCAGGGGTACTGTTATATTTAATTTTCCGCAGGAGCACCGACAGCAATACAGTAATGAGCGCATCCTACGACACTGATAAAAATATCAGGGAACACGGCTTATATATGCTGCTGCCCGAGCTGTGCATTCTCGGAGGGTTTTTGTTCAGTATACTGTGGGAGGCCAATTCCCGCTTCATACTGCCATACTATATTATCATGCTTCCTCTTGCATGCATTGGCTGGAATAATCTGATATCCAAAATAAGAGCTTCCCTCGTTGTAAGTTAACTTTCTATACAGCGCTGTCAATGCATTGGCGCACAAGCATCTGGTACACTTCATTGTAGGATGCCTTCTGCTCATGGCAGATTTTTGCGACGCTGTCATATTCCGGATAATATCTTCTCTCACCGTCTACAGTACACACCTTCACCTCAGCAGAACCGAAGGCGGTCTGTAATGTAATCTGCTCACGCTTTAACACGGTTCTCTCCATCTCCACACGCCTTATTCCTATGGTAGTTGTCTCCCTGAAGATAATACTCTCAAGCGTCTCAATATCCTCCTTCTTACATATGACTGTAAGCTGCCACGCAGGCCTGTTTTTCTTCATATAAACCGGGATATAGTGAACATCTCTCGCACCCGCAGCAAAAAGTCTGTCCAGCACAAAGCCTAACTGCTCTCCGGTGCAGTCGTCAATATTGCTTTCAAGCTTATAGACCGTATCCTGCTCTTCATGGTCATAATCAATTATCATTGCACGGAGAATACCTGCTCTTTCATACTCTCTTTTTCCCGCGCCCAGACCGAGCTGTTTTATCCTGAAATTCTTCGGTGGTCTGTCAGATGTCATTATCGCTGCTGCTATCGCCGCACCGGTAGGCGTCACAAATTCACCCTTAATGTCCATTATCTCCAGCGGTATGTTATATTTTGCAAGAATATTGGCCGTTGCCGGTACCGGAATTGAAAGAATTCCATGCTGACAACGCACGGTTCCCGTACCCTCACACAGCTTTGGCACTATAACCTCAGTAATATTTAAATTGTCAATACATACTGCGGCGGCAACAATGTCAACAATTGAATCTACAGCCCCGATCTCATGGAAATGTACCTCCTCAACGGAAACACCGTGAGCCTCCGCCTCTGCCTCTGCCAGAATTTCAAATATCCTTACCGCAAGCTCCTTCGCTCTTCCGGTCAATCCGGCGCTGGCAATAATACTGCGTATTTCATTAATGCCTCTGTGGTCATGGTGATGTGCGTGGTCATGACCGTGCTCACTCCTATGCTCATGGTGATGCTCATGGCCGTGAAGATATTCCATATCATGGTCATGATTTTCATACTCCGCGGCAAGTATTACCTTAAAATCACAACAGTCTATTCCCGCCTTTTTCACTCTGCTTATATCAATATCAAAACCTTCTATTGGCAGAGACTCCAGCGCCTTCCTCAGTACGGCCTCGTCAGCCCCCAAATCAAGCAGCGCGCCAACCGTCATATCTCCGCTTATTCCCGCATTACATTCCAAATAAAGACTTTTTCCCATTTTCCCTCATTTCTCCAGGATATATTATCTGTCAGCCCGTTTTCCCGGCTTTTTAAGTCTGGCCGTAAGGCTCTCAAGCCCTGCTGCCATATATGGTATCATAAATATCACAAAGGGCATAACATACTTTCCCTTTGCTTCCCAAAATACACTGTATATAAAGCCTCCTATTACTGCTATCAACAATGTAAGCTCTATTATATCACTTTTTTTATTAAATGCACATATCACAAATGCCAAAACACAAACATAAATCAGGAACATATGATGATTCATATATCGATAAATCATATCGGATATTTTATCTGAATATATAAATGCTACTATTCCTTCCTTTTCGTTTATACCCTTTCCCGTTTCATTTATACTTGAGAAGCTTGGCTCGCCCCATTGCTCAAATATTTTATACCGGAAAAATTCATATGACACCTTTTTGTCAGACGACAGCTCAGTAAGCCTCTCTCTTATGTTTTCAGCGACAAGCTCTCTGACTCTATCGTTATCTCCTCCCACCGCATTCCATATTGCTTCATTATAACCGTTAAAAATGCCAATACCGCCGCTGCCGTCGTCGCTTAACCCCATTGCTATCCATGCCGTTGCCGGAATCCCCTCGTCAATCTCATATTCAGACACATACTCATAATATGTAAGCACGGCCCGGTTTGCAATAACAGGCATAATTATTATTATCAGTCCGAAGAATAAAACCTTTATATTACTCTCCCTCCACGCATAAATAAGACAAACCAGCAATACGGCTATGAGCGGTATCAGAGTATTTTTTCTTGCCAGGACGCCGACTGTTGCTGCACACACGGCGATAAAAACATAACGACGGCTTTGAGCTTTGCAAAACTTAAGAAGCCCCCATACTACCATGAGTGTCATTGCTATAGAGCATAAATCCCCATACACATAATTTACATAGATATGTAAAGGCAGAAACAGCGTTACTCCGAATAAGGCATAGATATTAATTCTCTGATTATGGAAGATTTCATCACTAATCAGATAAATCATATAGACCGTAATCATAATGAAAATAACATTCACATATTGAAAAAGCCTGTAATCGTTCCAGACATGCAGCAGCAGCTCTTCAAGAAAAATCAGTCCATACTGCTGAATATATATCCTTAGATATGCCATATTCATTCCGCTGTAGTTCCCGTCCATAAACTCCTGCGCATAGTAAAATACCTGAAGCTGGTCCCAATGCGGCGGAATATGTGATAATGTAACGTATACCGAAAGCAGCACTCCCAGAAGAAGAGTGTCGGCAACAGCTATGTATCTGACAATTTTTTTCTGCTTTTCTTCGTTTCCGTTAAGTATAAATCTCTGCAATATATATAAAGCAAGCGCAATAGCTATGGCATACAGTATTTGCTTCATGGGCGATATTCCGAACCGATAAACAATATCGGACAAATAATCATAATCCAGTCTGTATGTATATCCCGCCGTCTCAATGACAAATGCAGCGATTATAACTAATATCAGAAGCTTAACCGCCCTTTGGCTTATATTCTCTACTATATTTCCCGTTTTTTTCATATAGCTGTCCTTATCATAAGTTAATCGCTGAAAATTATTGCTTCCATCTTTTCCGCCCTACACGCAAACTGCGGATAAAAATCCCTGCCATGCTCATATGGAGTCATATAAAAGGTATTGAGCAGTGCCATATTCAGCCTCCTGTTAAACTCCTCGTCCCTGCTGTCGCATAAGAGCTCCTCAGCCCTTGCCAGAATGTCATGCCATCTTAAAATATATTTCTTATTTTCCGATGGTCTGGGCGTATCTATCCATTTTCCGACCTTAATCCCGGTTCTCTCATGCGCGCATTGTCCAACCTGCAGAAAATATTTGAAATCTCCATTTTCATACACTCTCCCTAAGGGAAAAAGCCTGCACAAATCAGGTCTGAAGGAATGCACACTGCATCTCCCGTCATCATCAAGGAAGGCGCAGCAGTTTTTATTCTCAAGCAGCTTAAGTCTGGGCAGGACAATACCGTTCACCACATTAAGCTCCGCCTCCCTGTTAAGAAGCTCCTGAAGGCTTTTTCCCAGACCCTCTGACAAATTGTAAATATCGAGCGGAGAAAGTATTATAGTCTCCACCATATCGCGACAGCATTCAGAGCAGCCCACACAGTCCTGACAATCCGCATTTACCATATCATTAAATCCATATAATCTGCCGTCCGATATTTCTTCCAGAGTTACATTACGCTTCATCTGTCTTTCCATCCTTTTTATCCATAATAGACTTAAGGCTCTCCGTGTATGGGGCATGCGCTATTCCATATTCTGTCACAATTCCGGCAATCAGCCCATGTTCCGTCACATCAAAAGCGGGATTATAAACCTTTATCCCCTCAGGCGCCATTCTCTCCTTATACCACATCTCGGTAACCTCTCCGGCCGGCCTCTGTTCAATACAGATATCCTCTCCCGTCCGTGTGTTAATGTCTATCGTGGAGGTAGGCGCACACACATATAAAGGTACGCCATAGTGCTCCGCTACTGCCGCCACAACCGATGTTCCAATCTTGTTTGCTGTGTCACCGTTAGCCGCAACTCTGTCACAGCCCACAAATACAGCCTGCACAAGTCCCTTTGACATGACTGATGCCGACATATTATCACATATAAGCGTTACATCAATTCCCGAGGAGTACAGCTCAAAGGCCGTAAGCCTTGCCCCCTGAAGCAGAGGCCTTGTTTCGTCCGCAAACACCTTAAAATTGTAGCCTCGCTCATGCCCAAGATATATCGGAGCCGTAGCTGTACCATATTTAATGGTTGCAAGCTTTCCTGCATTACAGTGGGTCAATATTCCGTCTCCTGGCTTTACAAGCGTAAGGGCATTCTCGCCAATCCTCCGGCATGTCTCTATATCTTCACTCCGTATAATAAGCGCCTCATCGCGGAGAGCCTTTTTTATGCCGTCAACCGACAATCCCTCCAACCTGCCCTTTCTGAGCGCGGTTTCTTCCATCCTGTTAAGCGCCCATGACAGATTTATCGCTGTAGGCCTCGCAGAATTAAGATAATCCCTGAGCCTCCTTAATTCCAGATAAAATTCATCCAATTCCTCCGTATGTATACGGTTTGAAAGAAGATATATCCCCAAAGCCGCTGTCACGCCTATCGCCGGCGCGCCTCTCACCTTTAAAAGATATATTGCATTCCATATTTCTTCAGCGCTGCGAAGGCTTATAAGCTCAATCCTCCCCGGAAGGAGAGTCTGGTCTATTATAACCACCGCATCACCCTCATCGTCAAGTGCAACCGTGTCAAAATCCATTATACTTTTTGCCGCCATACTAAAGCTCCTTATTTTTAATTAAATCTGCAAATTCAGCCTTCGCCGCCGCTGCAAGCTCATCCGGCTTTAAATTAATCTGCGAGCCTATGCGCCCTCCGCTGACATAGATATCCGGCTGAAGCCTTGCACCCTCATCTATGCGCGTGACAAACTGCTTTTTCATTCCGATTGCCGTACAGCCGCCTCTTACATATCCTGTAACGGCATTTATATCCTTCACATGAAGCATTTCCACACTTTTTTCACCGACAGCCCTCGCCGCCTTCTTCATATCAAGCTCTTCCGCAATTGGGATTACAAACACAAAATAATTCCTGCTGCTCCCCCGGGTTACCAGGGTCTTGTATACCTTTTCATACGGAAGCCCCAGCTTGTCCGCTATCTGTATGCCGTCCACAAATTCCGCACATTCATATGTATAATATTTAAAGGGAATATTCATAGCCTCCAATATTCTCATCGCGTTTGTTTTTACTTCCTTAGCTTTTGCCATTATCCTGTTCCTTTCAGCCAGCTTTGTCTGCGGCATATATTAAAAGTACATATCCGAAAAAAGCTTCTTACCCGTCTCCGTTCTGAATATTTTATCATAAAAATTTTTAACAGCATCCAGAGACATTTTATCTTCATCTGCATTTACAAAAAAGTCCGCTTCGATAAGTATCTGATAATCCTTTCCATCCACTCCTGCATAAGTATGATGATGACCTACGAGAAAGCGCACTCTGTCAATTATTCTCTCATCTACTCCTAGCCCCGTCAGTATATCTCCTGCAATACCAGGCCCCTCTATCTCCTGATAGCTTCCGGCGCAGCTATTATACTTGCGCTCGCTTTCGTGTATTCCTATGTCATGCAGTATGGCTGCAGTCTCAAGAATATACTGCTCGTCAGGCTGGAGCTTCTCTCCCTCCCCAATCATTTTTGCGTATGTATAAACCTTCAGAAAATGATTTATTCTGCGTATATCATTATTATCATATTTCACAGCCTCACGCATGATTGCCTCAATAGAAACATTAAATTCTTTATTACACATGTGAATTTCTCCTCTGTCGGAAATTTAATAATACAAAAAGGGAGAGTGACGCTCTCCCTTTTGTGCTGTTTTAATTAGCAGCTTTCATTATTGTCAGTCTATTTAGACGCAATGACAGCCTTAAGCTTCTCGGTAAGCTGCGGAACTATTTTGTTCAAATCACCTACAATGCCATAATCAGCAACATCAAATATAGGTGCGTCCTCATCCTTATTTATGGCAATGATAAGGTCTGACTCCTCCATACCTGCAACATGCTGTATTGCTCCTGAGATACCTATTGCAAAATAAACCTGAGGCCTTACCGTCTTGCCGGTCTGTCCCACCTGAAGGTCCTTCGGCTTCCAGCCGGAATCCACAACCGCTCTCGAACAGCTTACCTGTCCTCCAAGAACATCCGCCAGCTCTTCAAGCATTTTAAAGTTCTCGGCTGAGCCAACTCCGCGTCCACCGGAAACAAGGATTTTGGCATCCATAATATCAGCTGCATCAGCTACTGCCTTAACTACCTCTTTTATTGTCACATATCTGTTGTTCGGGGTAAATCCGGGATTGTAGTCCTCAATCACCGCCTTAGCACCCTTTATGGGTTCAAGCTTCTGCATTACACCGGGACGGACTGTTGCCATCTGAGGGCGATTGTCAGGGCATGCAATGGTTGCAATGGTGTTTCCTCCGAAAGCCGGACGGGTCATAAGAAGCTGATTATGCTTCTGCTCCGCCTCCCTTCCGGGAATTGCATTAAGGGGAAAATCTCCAATCTCAAGCTTTGTGCAGTCTGCGGTAAGTCCGGTTGCAACTCTTGCGGAAACGGTAGGTCCAAGGTCACGTCCGATTGCAGTAGCGCCCACCAGCATAATTTCCGGCTTATACTTATTGATAACAGAAGCGAGTGCATGCGCATATGGCTCTGTTCTGTAAACCTCAAGCTCGGGGTCATCCACAACAATTACTCTGTCCGCACCGTACTCGGCAAGCTCATCCGCAAGAGCCCTTATTCCTGAACCGATAAGCACTGCCGTAACCTCTTCATTTAAAGTGCCCGCAAGCTCCTTTGCCTTACCAAGCAGTTCAAATGAAATACCGCTGATTTGGTTATCAACCTGCTGAGCGAAGACATAAACGCCTTTATATTCTTCCAAACTCATTTTATCATTCTCCTTTATATTCTTATGCTCAAGCTTAAATTTTTACTTTAATGAGCCTTAGATAACATGCTTTTCCGTAAGCTTATCCACAATATAGCTTACCGCCTCATCAGGAGACTCAGGAGAAACCTTCTCCCCGGCTCCCTTGCGCACCTTATCAGATGCCTTTGCAATCTTTGTGGGAGAACCCGCGAGTCCAAGATTAGAATCCTCCACATCCTTAAGGTCAGCTCTGCCCCATGTGGTAATTTCCGCGGCACAGGCATCAAAGATTCCCCCGGGCGTCATATAACGGGGCTCATTAAGCTCTGACAGCGCTGTAATCAGACATGGCAGCTTTGCCTCAAGCACATGATATCTGTCGTCATACTGGCGTTGTACAATAACCTTATCTCCCTCAACCTTTATATCCTGCGCATAGGAGATAACAGGAATTCCGAGATGCTCGGCAATCTGTGGACCAACCTGTGCAGTATCTCCGTCAATAGCCTGGCGTCCTGTGATGATTAAATCATATTCAAGATTTCTAATCGCGCCTGCGATTGTTGTAGAGGTCGCCCATGTGTCTGCGCCTCCCAATACTCTGTCGGTTACGAGTATACCCTTGTCGGCACCCATTGCGATTGCTTCGCGAAGCACATCTGCTGCCTTAGGGAGACCCATGGTAAGCACCGTAACCTCTGCTCCATACTCATCCTTTAATCTGAGGGCAGCCTCAAGTCCTGCCTTGTCATCAGGATTCATTATGGCGAGCATTGCTGCCCTGTCAAGTGTTCCGTCAGCATTAAATTTTACTCCGCCCTTTGTATCCGGAACCTGTTTTACACAAACGATAACTTTCACGTCAAATTACCTCCATATTTACTTTAATAAGCCGGCTGAGATTACCATGCGCTGAACCTCTGATGTTCCCTCATAAATCTCGGTAATCTTTGCATCTCTCATCATGCGCTCAACCTCGTACTCTCTGATGTAACCATATCCGCCATGTAATTGTACGGCCTTGGTAGTAACCTCCATTGCAACCTCGGCGGCATAGAGCTTAGCCTGCGCAGCTTCGAAGGAATAAGAAATTTTGGGATTTTTTGCATACTCAGCCTTCTTCATTGCAGCCTTGTATACCAGAAGCTTTGCAGCCTCAACCTTTGTGGCCATATCCGCAAGCTGGAACTGCGTATTCTGGAAGCCTGAAATAGACTTTCCAAACTGTTTTCTCTCTTTAGTATACTCTATTGTCCTCTCAAGAGCACCCTCTGCAATACCGAGAGCCTGCGCCGCGATGCCTATACGTCCGCCGTCGAGCGTATGCATTGCAATGTTGAAGCCCTTGCCCTGCTGTCCAAGCATATTTTCCTTTGGAATACGGCAGTCCGTGAAAATCAGCTCATATGTGGCAGAACCGCGGATACCCATCTTATTCTCTTTCGTACCGAAGGTAAATCCGGGAGTTCCCTTTTCAACGATAAAAGCTGAAATTTCCTTAATCATCTTTCCACGTTTCTCAATTTTTCCGGTCACGGCAAATATTACATAAATATCTGCCTCCTTTCCGTTTGTAATAAAGCATTTTGAGCCGTTTAATACCCACTCGTCACCGTCAAGGACTGCCTTTGTCTGCTGTCCCTGAGCGTCGGTTCCGGCGCCGGGCTCGGTGAGCCCGAAAGCCCCAAGCTTTTCTCCCTTTGCAAGAGGAACAAGATATTTCTGCTTCTGTTCCTCAGTGCCATAGGTCTGAATAGGGTCGCAGCAAAGCGATGTGTGAGCCGACACAATTACACCTGTGGTAGCGCATACCTTTGAGAGCTCCTCAACACACATAACATAAGTAAGAATATCGCAGCCCTGTCCTCCATACTGCCTAGGAACGGGAATTCCGAGGAAACCGTATCTGCCCATTTTATCAACGGTCTCTCTGGGGAATTTTTCATTCTCATCAACCTCTATCGCAAGAGGCTTTGCTTCGTTTTCGGCGAATTCCCTGAAAAGGGAACGCGCCATTTCATGTTCCTTGCTTAAAGAAAAATCCATGATTATATTTCCTCCATGTTTATAATTATACATATCACCAGCTACATTCGTGATATTTATCTAATACTGTGAGAAATGCCTCCTTTTGGCATTCTTCTATTCGCATTGTGCATCAGATGGCGTCTTAGTGCGATCCGCATTGTACACATAAAAGCCCTTTCCGCTCTTAACTCCGAGATTGCCGCCGCGCACCATCTTTCTAAGCATAGGGCATGCGCGGTATTTGCTGTCGCCTGTCTCCTTATAAAGTACATCCATAATGGCAAGGCATATATCAAGTCCGATAAAGTCACCTAATTCCAGGGGACCCATAGGATGATTTGCTCCCAGCTTCATTGCTGCATCTATACCTGCAATATCTGAAACGCCTTCCATTTTAATAAAAGCAGCTTCATTAATCATAGGAATAAGAATACGGTTTACAACAAAACCTGCCGCCTCATTGACCTGTACCGGAGTTTTTCCGATTTCCCCGCAAATCCTTTTTATTGCTTCAACCGTCTCTGCAGGGGTATTTACCCCGGCTATTACCTCTACCAGCTTCATGCGGTCCGCAGGATTGAAGAAATGCATACCTATCATCGGACGGTTCAGACCGTTCCCAATCTCAGTTATTGAGAGGCTGGAGGTATTGGAAGCAAAAATGCACTCGGGCTTTACAAGCCTGTCGAGCTCTCCGAAGGTGGTCTTTTTTACTTCCATATCTTCAAATGCCGCCTCAACTATCAAATCACAGTCTGCACATAAATCCTCCTTGAGGCCCGGTGTAATCTTCGCAAGAATATTGTCAACTGCCGTCTGTTCAAGCTTACCCTTCTCTACAAGTCTGGCATATCCCTTTGCAATTTTTTCCCTGCCGCCTTCTGCCCATTCCTGCTTAATATCGCAGAGGGCTACCTCGTAGCCGTCAACCTGCGCAAATGCCTTTGCTATTCCCTGTCCCATGGTACCTGCGCCTATAACGCCAACCTTCATTTTGTCCTCGCTTTCTACCGCTCATGGCGGTGTGAAAATTCTATATTATTAATCTCAGCAGTTTTTAAACGGCTCCTTAACCTTTTCCTTATTTTTATCAAGGAAAAAGGCCATACCGTACTTCTGGTCCTCAGTCTCAAAGCAGTCCCCGAAAAGCTTCTCCTCTATAACGATTGCCTCATCCATGGAAGCCTCAAGACCGTCATTTATAGCCTTCTTGCAGTTGCGCACTGCAATGGGAGCATTCTTTGCTATGACAGAGGCCATCTTTTCTGCGGCGGGAAGCAGTTCCTCCTGAGCATATACTGCGTTTACAAGCCCAATCCTTAACGCTTCCTCCGCCTTGATATTACGTGCCGTGTAGATTAGCTGCTTTGCCATACCTGCACCCACAAGACGAGCCAGCCTCTGCGTCCCTCCGAAACCGGGGGTAATGCCAAGCCCCGCCTCCGGCTGACCGAACACGGCATTGTCAGAGCAAAGCCTTATGTCACAGCTCATAGCAAGCTCGCAGCCTCCGCCCAGCGCAAAACCGTTTACAGCGGCAATTACAGGAATCGGAAGGGTCTCAAGCCTTCTGAATACATCATTTCCCTTCTTGCCAAAGGCTTCACCCTCCGCCTTTGTAAGAGTGCTCATCTCTCCGATATCAGCACCTGCAACAAAGGCTTTTGCACCTGCGCCGGTAACAATAAGCACACGCACCTCGTCTGAATTTATTTCGTCCAGAGCTGTGCTAATCTCCTCAAGCACCTGTGAGTTAAGCGCATTCAGCGCCTTCTCACGATTAATTGTCAGAATCGCATATTCGCCCTTCTGTTCATATAATATATATTCCATTATAATTTCTGCCTCCATCCCGGAAAATTACATCAGGCAATTATCCGCCAAATCTCAATCCTCAATTTTAACAATTGTTGAGCAGCCCATTCCTCCGCCGATGCAGAGTGTTGCCAGGCCTGTCTTTGCGCCCCTTGCCTGCATTTCATGAAGCAGGGTTACAAGTATACGGCAGCCAGAGGCTCCAACCGGATGTCCGAGCGCGATAGCGCCTCCATTGGGATTCAACTGCTTATCTACATCAATTCCAAGCTCCCTGCCAACGGCAACCGACTGTGCGGCAAACGCCTCGTTTGCCTCTATAATATCAAAGTCTTCTATCTTCATGCCGGTTTTAGCCATAACCTTCTTAGTTGAGGCTACAGGACCAATACCCATTACCTCCGGACGGACGCCTGCAAGCGCGCCTGCAACAAAGGTTGCCATTGGCTTAACTCCCAACTCCTTAGCCTTCTCCTCGCTCATTACAACAACAGCAGCCGCACCATCGTTGATGCCCGATGCATTGCCTGCCGTTACGAAGCCGCCCTGATTAATAGGACGAAGCTTTGCAAGCACCTCTATTGTAGAGCCGTGTCTTGGGCCTTCGTCAGTATCGAAAACAATGGTCTCCTTCTTTTTCTTAACCTCAACGGGAACTATCTCCGCCTTAAACGCACCGTTATTCTGCGCTGCCTCAGCCTTATGCTGGCTCTTAAGCGCAAATTCGTCAAGCTCCTCTCTGGTAAGTCCCCACTCCTCACAGATGTTGTCCGCGGTTTTAATCATATGATAATCATTAAACGCATCCCAAAGTGCATCCTTAATCATTGTATCAACGAGCGTACCGTTATTCATTCTGTAACCGTAGCGCGCCTGAGGAATTGCATACGGTGCCATAGACATATTCTCCATGCCTCCCGCCACAACTATATCGGCATCTCCGGCCATAATCATCTGTGCAGCCTGATTGACACAATTAAGACCCGAACCGCATACTACATTCATTGTTACCGCCGGCACCTCAATAGGAAGTCCCGCCTTAATTGAAGCCTGACGCGCAACATTCTGTCCCTGACCTGCCTGAATTACACATCCCATATATACCTGGTCTACAGCCTCGGGAGAAACTCCTGCCCTCTTCAATGCTTCTCTGATTACAATCGCTCCGAGCTCTGCTGCGGGTGTTGTGCTGAGCGCGCCGCCCATAGTTCCTATTGCCGTACGACATGCACCTGCTAATACAACCTTCTTTGCCATATACTTTTCCTCCGATTTTAATAAAATTCTTATACCATTATGCATTACTTTCTTCTAAATTTAAATGATTGTTATTTTTTTATCATTCTATGCAGACATTGTAGCACAGTGATATATCTTTTGCAATGGGAAAATTGACAAAAAAATAACAATATTGAATTTTTTATATGTTATTTCAGACAAAACACTAATGCAGCCTCGTCATACAGCATTCATCAGGGCTGCAGCCGGATTTGCTCAAAATATTTCTTCACCTCACACAAATCCGGAAGTATTTTAACGGCAAGTCTCTCCATCTCCTCCGTCGGCTCAGACATATCTGGCACCATTATCGCCGACAGCCCCGCCGCATGTGCAGAACGTATTCCGTTATATGAATCCTCTATTGCATACGCGTGCTGTGAATCCACTCCAAGACAGGCGCAGGCCTTAATATAAATATCAGGCGCCGGCTTACTTTTCTCCACCATATCTCCGCAGACCACCGCTTCAAAATAATCAATTATCCCTGCATCGGAAAGCTCCTGTCTGACAACACCCTCTCTCGTAGAGCTGGCAAGAGCAATTTTCACGCTTTTATTTTTAAGATATGCAAGAAGCCCGACTACCCCGGTTTTCATCGGGAGCCGTCCATTGTCAAATCTCTCATGGAACATCGCAGAGGCTTCACTTCTGAACTCGTCATATGGGAAATCGCTGCCGTAACGCCTGAGCATATTTTCTCTTGTCTGCGCGGAATTAACGCCAAGACATTCACGCATCGCCTGCTCTATATTTTCTATGCCTCTTCTTGCCGCAATCTCCTCCCAGCACTCAAGCACCAGCCGTTCGGAATCAAATATCACACCATCCATATCAAACACTACAGCCTTCATAATTCTCCCACTCCTGTTATCATCTCTAAGTCAGATTTACAGCTGCTCCAATATTACATGCCAGCCCTCAATAAGTCTTTGCATCGAAAAAGCCGCATTTGCGGGGCTTGTGGAAGGCAGCGCCATAATGCCGATGCCGGTCTTGTCCACAATATACTTATTATATAAAGCCTCCGCCGTCCTTCCGTTTGCATATATCCTCTCTATATTGGTCTCCTGCAATATTGCAGGAATATCTGCCGCCGTTACATTTTTAATGCTGCTGTCACTTGAAGCAATTATATCACAGCTGTCTATAACATCCCACAGGGCAATCCTGTTGTCTAAAAGAAGCCTCTTTTTTTCATCTGTTGTAACAGGCTCCTCACTTTTAAGCAGTATGGATATAAGCTTCCAGAACCGGTTTCTCGGATGTCCATAGTAAAAGCCCTGCTCCCTTGACTTAACTGACGGCAGGCTTCCCAATATCAATATACGGCTTTTCTCATCATACACCGGTTCAAAGGTGTGACTAACATGCTGATATTCTCCCATACTTACCTCTCGTTTCCCGATACCATAAAAATATCCCCTGAATATATATCATACCAGAGGATATTTTTATTTATAAATACGACAGAATTAACCGTTTTAATATTCGGGCTCAATCAACCCATAGGTATCTCCCTTTCTCTTATAAACCACATTTACCTGTCCGGATTCTGCATTGTTAAATACAAAGAAATT
>JAJQGF010000023.1 GCA_021200695.1 Lachnospiraceae bacterium | reverse complement strand
GAGGTCATACGTGTCTTTTACAATCTCTTGCGCAATTGTTCCCTGAATGCCAGGTAACATTTCCTTGAAATTAGTAATCGCATTACCTGTTCTGTGATATAAATCTGATTTTATATAATCAACCAGTGCATTTCTACTAAGACCCTCTTCTATTGTTTTTCTAATATAGAACAAAGCCTCATCGACAGTTTTACATTTACTCACAATTTCAACATGATGTCTCCATGGAACATAGCTAAAAAATGCAGGAAACACAATTTCTGCACCAGCTTGGTGCAGTTTTTCATTTTCGACAGAATCCTGAACTTCTGCACCAACTTGGTGCAGTTTTTCATCACTGATATTTAAATTTGTTTCAAAATCAGTCAGTAAATCATATGAGCCATCTTCCTGCGTATAGAATGAATACCATTTTTTCATATTCCAAAGATTTCTTGCTGAAAAGCCTTTAACCTTAGGAAACTCATCTTGCAAGTCCAAGCTTAACTGTTCGACAATACCTTTGCCCCATTTTTCCTCAGACTTTCTTTGGACTATATCACGCCCTAATTCCCAATTAAATAACAACTGCTCAGAATTAACCTTTACCGCTGCCTTAATTTGTGTCTTTCTATATCTTTCCTTTATTTCGTGAATCCACTGCACATAATCTGAATCTACAGATACATCATGAGATTTAACTATTCTCGGGATATTTTCTGTCATTTATAAATCTCCTCACTTTCGAGTTGTTCTATTCTTATTTTACTAGTTCTTCATAAAATGATACTGCACCAGCAATCTCATCGTCTGTGGGATGTCCTTTTTTCAAACCTCCAACCAGCTTGAATGGGCCATATGTATCATATCCTTTGCAAGCATACTTGCCTACTATCCTACAATTTTTTTCTTTCAGAATCTTTTCCATAGAGGCGTGTCCATCACTTCCTCCATAAGTGCAAATCAGGAATGTATCCTTTTCCTGTGGCATATTGATTGATGCAAAATTCATCACTGATTGATGATATTTATAAAAGTATATTCCAGATGCAAATCCAATCAAATCAAAGGATGACATATCCTGCTCTTTCGCTTTTGTTGCATCTATCAGTGTCACATTATATTTTTCAGCGATAGCATCCACCAGTTTCTTTGTATTTCCATGATGTACGGATGCATATACGATTGCAGCTTTCATTGCATTTTCTCCATTCTATTGTGTCAGTAGGTGCATCCACACCTACTGACTATTATACCATAAAACAAGTAATTATTGGATAAAATTACTCTAAACCTTTCCTACGTCTCTTTTCCGCAATCTTCTCGTGGATATTAGTGTTATAGAGCCTGTAAAGGTCGGTATCCTTACTGATCTGATTATCAAATGGAATTACCACTGAACCACACTTAATCAATCCCATACCTGACGAGGTATTGGTTACAAATCGAAGCTGTGCCTCGGATACTCCGATAACCTCCGCCATCTTAGAACTATCTGCATTCGCCTGCTTTAAGAGTGCTACGAACTCCGAGTTTGCAAGCATTGTGGTGGCTGTGTAGTTCTGCAACAGATCGACGACGTTCTGCGTGATCCCAGTACAAAGACCACCCTGTTTTCTCACTTTCTTCCAAAGCTGTTGCAAATACTTCGCAGAATACTCGGAATTTAACAGTACATGAAACTCATCAATATAGAGCCATGTTGCCTTTCCTTTCTGTCCGTTCTCTACAATTCTCTGCTGGATAGACTCCATCATTACGAGCATTGTGATAGGACTAAGTTCTGTACCAAGGTCTCTGATACCATAGACTGTGAATCTGTTATCGACATCCACATTTGTCTGGTGGTTAAAAGTATTCAGCGAACCATTTACGAACAACTCAAGAGATAAGGCGATGTCCTTCGCCTCTTCCTCCGGCTGTGCCATCAGAATATCATAGAAGTCACTCATCACAGGCACATACTTCTCCTTGCTTCTGGCAATGTCAATATAGAGCTTTCGCACACATCTATCAATAATTGATTTCTGTCTAGGAATCCTTGTAAAATGCTTCATATACTTCATCAACCTTTCTTTATGTACCAATATTATCTTTGATAGTTGATACCTTGCACCAGCTGCTAATGTAATATCCATAGCTTCATCGTGCGTTACATCAAATAATTCCATTACTTCATCAATCCGAATATATCTTCTTTTTGTCGTTTCCTGTCGATAAGCACTAACTGAACCGCTTAACTTATTTACCATCGCACCACCTCTTACAAAAATCTTCATCTATAATTCTGAATCGTTCCAAATAGTCATCGAGTATCTCAGTGTTCACTAGGACAAGCTGCCCTATCTTATAACAAGCCTTGGCTTCCTTTGCCAATTCTTGAAATTTTGTAAGACCCATACTGTACATCTTTGCACCATCCTGGTATCTCACAAATTTCTTCATTTCTCTGATTCTTTCTGGGACGTTTTTTTCTTCCTTCATAGTCATCACCTTTCATCTTTCTGCCATCTGCACAGCCTCAAATGATGTATTTCTCCATAACGCAAAAAAGAGGACATCTTCTAAATTTCTTTAGAAAATGTCCTCTTAGTAGTTCATATTTGATTGAATTTATTTCTTTTCAGATTGTGTACTCTTGCATACTGATGTATATGACTATGTCAAAATGCGTCCTAAAATACGTCCTCTGACGCATCCACACCTCGCAAACCCTTGAAAATACTGGGTTTATTTCTCCAATGACTTCATCGTCGGGAACAACAGCACATCTCTTATAGCCGGTGAATTAGTAAGCAGCATTACCAATCTGTCAATCCCATAACCAATACCGCCTGTCGGAGGCATACCAATCTCTAACGCATTCAGGAAATCCTCATCTGTATGATTAGCCTCCTCATTGCCCTGTGCAAACTGCTTCTCCTGCTCTTCAAACCGATGTCTCTGGTCAATCGGGTCATTAAGCTCAGAATATGCATTACACATCTCGCGTCCGTATATAAACAGTTCAAAGCGTTCCACATAATCGGGCTTGTCTGGTTTTCTCTTTGTAAGGGGTGATATTTCAACAGGATGATCCATTACAAATGTCGGCTGGATAAGCTTTTCCTCAACAAACTCCTCAAAAAACAGATTTAGTATGTCACCCTTTGTATGGCGTTCCTCATAATGAATTCCCTTATCATCGGCGGCTTTTCTGGCAGCCATCGTATCAGGTATCAAATCAAAGTCAACTCCGGCATACTTGTTAACTGCTTCCACCATCGTAAGACGTTCAAAGGGTCTTCCTAAATCTATCATCTCATCCGCATAAGGGATAAGCGTTGTTCCGCATACCTCCTGCGCAACATACCGAAACATATTTTCGGTAAGCTCCATCATTCCATAATAATCCGTATATGCCTGATAAAGCTCCATCAATGTAAATTCAGGATTATGCCTGGTGTCAAGCCCTTCATTTCTGAATACCCTGCCGATTTCAAAAACTCTCTCCATACCGCCCACGATAAGTCTCTTGAGATAAAGCTCGAGAGATATGCGAAGCTTGACATCCTCATCCAATGAATTGTAATGCGTCTCAAAGGGTCTCGCCGCTGCACCGCCCGCATTTGACACAAGCATTGGTGTCTCCACCTCAAGAAAACCTTCTCCTTCAAGATAACGCCGTATAGCGCTTATTATTTTTGAGCGCTTTACAAAAGTATCTTTAACGTCAGCATTCATAATCAAATCCGTATATCTCTGACGGTATCTGATATCAGTATTGGTAAGTCCGTGAAACTTTTCAGGCAATATCTGCAGGCTTTTGGTTAAAAGCACAACGCTTGAAGCATGCACGGAAATCTCACCCGTTTTGGTTTTAAACACCTCTCCGCTGATTCCTACAATGTCACCTACATCAAACCTCTTGAAATCTGCATACGGCTCTTCTCCCACACTATCCCTTGCGACATATGCCTGTATGTTTCCGGGAAGGTCCTGAACATTGCAGAAAGATGCCTTGCCCATGACCCTCTTTGACATAAGGCGTCCGGCAATACTTACCGTCTTTCCCTCAAGCTCTTCAAAATTATCCTTAATCTCGGTACTATGATGTGTCACATCGTACTTTGTAATTTGAAACGGGTCCTTTCCCGCCTCCTGCAACGCTGCAAGCTTTTCACGTCTCACCCTGAGAAGCTGACCTATATCCTGCTCCTGTGTGTTTGCACTTTGTACCTCTGCCACAATAATTACTCCTTATCCTAATTACTTCTTTGAATCTCAAGAATCTTATATGCAAAAATCCCTGCCTGTGTTTCTACCTCTACAGTGTCTCCGATGCTTTTCCCGATAAGGGCTCTTCCCACAGGACTTTCATTGGAAATCTTGCCCTTTAAGCTGTTTGCCTCTGTAGAGCCCACAATCTTATACTCTAGTTCCTCACTGTATTCAATGTCCAAAAGCTTTACTCTACAGCCTATATTAATCTTGTCGAGGTCTACCTCATCCTCAACAACCACCTCTGCGTTTTTAAGAATCTTCTCTAACTCCTCAATTCTTGCCTCGATATCACGCTGCTCGTCCTTTGCCGCATCATATTCAGCATTCTCCGAAAGGTCTCCCTGCTCTCTTGCTTCCTTTATCTTCTGGGCAACCTCCTTACGCTTAACCACCTTAAGCTCATGCAATTCGTCCTCATATTTTCTGAGTCCCTCATAGGTCAAAATGTTCTTTTTTTCCTGCATACTCCTGCACCTTCCTTATTATTGATAGCGCAAATCTTTTCGTTTGCAACCCCTCACATATAAATCCGCCGCTTATCTCTGCGGTAATACAGCCTTATTAACTAAGGTATTATACCCATTTTTATTGACAGTGTCAAGAAAACCTTTCGTCCTCTTCATACTTTACAGGATTTTCAAACAAATCCCTAAGAGAAAAGTAAATTATATCACCTCCGGCATTTTGTATCTTTCTCTTCTTTTCATCGCTGCTGCCAAAATCAAGCCATCTGCTGCCCGCCGCCACTATGTTTGTCCTCATTCTGCCTTCCCCGCTGAAGTCCAATACGTTACATGGCACAGTTCCTGTCTGAGCAAGATTTTTATAATTATTCTGTTCAATTACCCTGACCTGCGCCGCAAGTCCATATTCCTCATAAAGCTCCTCTGCGAGCTCCTCCATATCCCCGTTATTATCACTCTCCGTGACATATACGGTCAGTTCTCTCATTCTTCTCGCGCGCGGCAGCAAAAGCTCATTAAGTCCTGCAAACCTGCCTATAATAACATAATTAGGAAGGCTTGCCTTAGTAAGCAGCCGCTCTACCCATACCATGTCCATAAATCCGGTAAATTTCCATTTATCAAAATATGTTATATGCGGACCGCATACGCACGACGTGGTACACTCATCTCCCCAGCATTGAAGCACGGCTTTAAGCAGCCTCTCTTTCTGCTGCTGTGCCGCGACACGGCTTTTTCTGCTGCAATATCCCTCATACAGGCGCTTAAAAAGCCTGCATGCTATTGCCCCGGCAATCCGCATAAATATATTTTTTTCATGCTCCTCATATGGGAGACCCTGTTCAAGCAGCATTACCGCTGCCTTTGACAGCCCAAGCCTTACCAGCCTGAAATCCAGCAAATAATATTCGGCAATTTCCGGCTCCGACTCTACGTCACTTCCATTTCTTTTTTGATAAAAATATAATATGGTGTCCATGCACACATTATATTCAAAACCCAATATAAATATTTCATTGCGGAGCCCAAAACATACTCGTATTATGCAAAAATTTTTCCGACCGCGTCAGTTAACTCTTTCATACACTCCATTGTATTTATCATCTGTCTGAAACGTGCGGAATTAGGCATACCGACCGTATACCACGAAAGATGCTTTCTCATCTCCCTGACTCCTATATATTCGCCCTTTGTCTCAAGCTGTAATGCGGCATGCCGTAATATAAGCTCTTTTTTCTCCTGTTTTGTCGGTGGTGCCGGCACAGTCCCGGTTTTAAAATATTGTAATACTTCATTAAAAATCCAAGGATTTCCCTGCGCGGCACGTCCTATCATAACACCGTCACAGCCTGTCTGCTTAAGCAGCTTGTCCGCATCCTCTGCGCTCGTCACATCTCCGTTGCCTATAACAGGAATCTTAACCGCGTCCTTTACCCCGGCTATTATATTCCAATCCGCCTTCCCGCTGTAATACTGCTCCCTTGTTCTCCCATGCACAGCTATTGCCGCGATACCGCAGGCCTCTGCTATTTTTGAAATTTCAACCGCATTCACATGCGAATCATCAAAGCCCATCCTGATTTTTACTGTCACTGGCTTCTTTGTACTCTTTACAAGGCTTTCAAAAATTTTCCCGGCAAGCACGGGCTGTCTCATAAGCGCAGAGCCCTCACAATTGTTTACGACCTTAGGTAC
>JAJQGF010000114.1 GCA_021200695.1 Lachnospiraceae bacterium | reverse complement strand
TCGTCAATGAGGTGAAACATATCAATCGTGTATTCTATGATTGTACGGGGAAACCGCCGGCGACGATAGAGTTTGAATGATGATGTGAGCTAAGAAAAACCTTATTTTATGCGGGTCGCAAGCAAATTTGTTTGGTATCTGGCAACAGATTGGCAACACTTTTACATCATTCACTGAATGAAATACTTCGATAACATAAAAGCCTTAGTGATTTTCAGAGACCAAAATCTGAAAGTCGGTAAGGCTTTTTTGCGTTTACTGGTAGCGCGGAGATGATGGATAAGACTGTTTTATGCTTCGGAAGGCTTATCTGAAGGAGTGGAGAAGCAGCCTGTATATCACACTGATGCAAGAGGGAAAGCTGAACGAGCATTTGAATGAGGTTGACGACACTGCTCATGAACAGCTGGAGCGCATAATGCGGCGGATGATGGAGAACCAGGGTGTGGATGAAGCATTCAAGGCCAGAAATCAGCTTGGCTGGGTTGGCGCTGTTAATAATATCAGGAACGAAGCGGAGGAGATAATATTTTCGACACTGATTTATGCATAGTTCGATGTGGATGCGGAGCGGGTGTCTGTTCCGCATTTTGTAAGAGTATTTAGGTAAATATGATTGTGTTGTAAGCGAGGTTTTGATACAATGATGTTCAATCAATGAAAGAGAAAACGATTTGAAATATCAGTCTTATGGAGGATTGGGAGATGGCCTTTGATTTTAAGAAAGAATATAAAGAGTTTTATATGCCGAAAAATAAGCCGGAAATTGTAACGGTTCCACCAGCAAATTATATTGCTGTTCGCGGTGAGGGCGACCCGAATGAGGAAGGCGGCGCTTATCAGCGCGCAATCAGTGTACTTTATGCGGTGGCATATACGTTGAAAATGAGTTATAAAACAGACTATAAGATTGAGGGCTTCTTTGAATATGTTGTCCCGCCGCTGGAAGGCTTCTGGTGGCAGGAAGGCGTAAAAGGTGTTAATTACTCGGCAAAATCCACATTCCATTGGATTTCCGTAATCCGATTGCCGGAGTTTATAACGCAGAAAGATTTTGACTGGGCGGTAGAAACGGCTTCCAAAAAGAAAAAGATGGACTGTTCCTCTGCGGAGTTTCTTATGATTGATGAAGGGCTGTGCGTTCAGATTATGCATTTCGGGGCATTTGATGATGAACCTGCGACTGTTGCGGTTATGGATGAATTCCTTGCTGCGAACGGATATGAAAATGATTTGAGTGAGACAAGACTTCACCATGAAATCTATATGTCAGATGCCAGGAAGGTTCCGGCAGAAAAGTGGAAAACAGTAATACGACATCCTGTTAAACGTGCATGATAAATCGGAATTTACGAGGAGACATGATCATGGATAATGTAGAACGCAAAAAACAGGGACTTCCTTATTGTTATGATGATCCGGCTTTGTTAGGAGATCAGCATATTTATCAGAATAAAATGTGTGAGTATAATCTAACTTTACCAACAGAAACAGAGAAACGACAGAATCTTTTAAAAGAAGTTTTTGCAGAGATAGGTGATGGTTGTACGGTTGAGACTCCATTGAATGCAAATTGGGGATGTAAACATGTTCATCTCGGAAGGGGTGTGTATCTTAATTCTAATGTGACGTTCGTTGACGATGAACATATTTTTATTGGGGACAACTGCCTGATTGCTCCGAATGTTGTATTCAGCACATCAGGACACCCAGTACTGCCCATTTTAAGGGAACATCACTATGTTTATAATCTGCCGATTCATGTTGGAAAAAATGTGTGGATTGGTTCCGGGGCTCAAATCATGCCGGGAATTACTATAGGTGATAATTCTGTAATCGGAGCCGGTAGTGTAGTTACAAGCGATATTCCTGCGAATGTGGTAGCTTATGGTGTCCCATGTAAAGTGATTCGTGAGATTGGAGATAAAGACAGGGAATTTTACTACAAGAACAGAAAGCTGGATGTGTGGGAGTAGTTTAAATTTCAGTTTATCGAGGTGATGAATTGTATATACCCCCTGTCAACCTCGCACATATACCCCTTAACGATGAACACGGCTTCGTTATGAGGGTGGTGCATTTTTGCACACGTGTGCGGGTGCATCGTTAAGGGGTAAAAAATGCTATTGTTACGGTGTATCATATTAGACACGGCAATAGAGGCATCAAATGGATACGGTGCGTTTGTAACTGTAAACATGGATGCAGAGCAGGGTGCGTATAAATTGAAGTGGCAGCTTCCAATTTGTCGAGGGGAGTTATACAAAAGGGAATAGATATAGCTATAGTACAAACAAACTTAAGATTGGAGAAGTGACATGGATAATAAATTATTAGAACTTACATTAAGAAGACGTTCTGTTCGCAAATATAAAAATACAAAGGTTGATGATGCTGTGATTGAAGAAATCATGAAAGTAGCCCTTACTGCACCGACCTCGTTTGGACATAAGGCGGTCGAGTTTGTAGCAGTCAGAGAACCGGAGATGATTTTATTACACTAGAACAGAGCTTTTCTAAATAAAAGCAGGGGAAGAGGGGATCGAACCCCCGTTAACGGTTTTGGGGACCGCCGCACTACCGCTGTACTATTCCCCTATATATGTCAGTGAATCACCAACGAAAGAAATTATATCACAAGTATATACAGTTTGGCAAGAGTAAAATTAAAATGAATTCAGCAAATGAATTGAGGAAGGGTAACAAATGGATATGTCAGAAAATTATTTGTCCGAAGACGCACAGCTTGCAGCGGCAATGCGGACGCTTGAAAATTTTATAAAAAGGCTTTGTGTTCAGGCAGACAAAGGTGAAGAATATGCCAATGAACTCTGGAAACGGATAAGTAATTCCACGGGGGTGCTTCAGGAGGTCGCATATTATCACGATTATGGGAAATTCCTTGGGAAATATGAGGTGTCTGGATATACGCTGCCGGATATTCTGGTGTGGCAGGTGGACCATTTTAAGGCATATATGGACAGGCATCTTGAGATGAACAGATATCGGAGAGAGAGATTACTGCTGGAGGCTTTGGAGACTATGCTCAACATGGAGGAGAATCCGGCTCCATACATAGAGAAAATGAGAAATGAGTCAGGAACAGATTTTGTTGATAAATACTAAGGGGAAAGCGGCAATGCTATTCCCCTGAGACATAATGCTTTTCATTTTCAAGTGAAGGAGGCACGGCGGCGCCGCTTTTATTTATTTTCTGCTCAAGCATGTCCAGGTGGTGAAGCTTCTGGGCAGTTTTTATGCTGCGGCGCTCTAAAAGCTCTGTGTAGAGAGGATTCTGCGCAAGAGCTTTGTTTATTTTCTGCGGGAATGGACAATATGTGAAAAGAATTCTGCGGGCAACCTTGTTAAGGCGGGGGGAACCGTTTCCTTCATATAATATCCATATCATGTAATCCCTTGCAAACATTTCCTTAAAGCTGTTTTTTGCTCTGAGCAGACTTGTGCGTACACGCTCCTTTGCCTCAGAGCTGAGTTCATGGTTCTTTTTATAAAATTGGGCGTAATCATAATATTCGCTTGTCAGTGAAGGGTCAGTCATGTCATTCCAGCGTCCACCCTGAACACGCTTGCACAGCTCCCATCTCAGTTCGCCGGTCATATGTATAAAGGTAGATTCCATATCCTCCATATGGAATATGGATATTATCATACGGCTTGAGCTGTTTCGTACCTTGCCTTCGATTTCCTGCCACATTGAGCCTCTTATACCGACGTTTGGCATAAGTATGACATCCGGAAGGTATTCCATATGGACAGGCTCTCTGCCCATGAGCTCAAAGTGCTTTGTATCAATGCTCTCACGGTAGTAAGCGGTGTAATCAACCTCCTTAATTTTCTGCAAAATACTTCCTACCTGGGAAGCGTTTACATAACATTCCCTTAAATCCTTAAGAACATCATCCTTACAAAAAATTGGGCAGAAGGTAGTGACACGTCCATAGGTTATTTTGTTTGCAGTGGGAAAAAGGTTTTCAAGCTCAAACATAACCTTATGCATGGGGTTGGTCTCAAGCTCTCTTATTTTTGCGGGTGAAAGCTTGCCCTCAAGCTTCTGCCTGTGTACATAGTCTGAATAATCCTGGTCAAATTCATTGCGGCTCGGTAATTTTTTGCCATGGTATATTGCGAGAAGCCAATCATAAAATGTGTAAACACCTGACGAGCTGCCTGTGCCGATTTGCTTTGCTATTGAATATAATGTGGCGGCATTCTGCGCGCCTGCGAGATTTTCATCCACATAACCGAAATACAAAAACATTTTGACAGGCATTGGCAAATTTTTGTCCGATAGGGATTTCTGGAATATTTCAGTGTAAAGCTTATAAAAGTCGCTGGTAATCTGCCGTCTGAGGCGGCTGGCCTTTTCGTCCATTGAAGCCTTGTCGGAGAGAGCGGAGTATGCTTTGGTGTGGCTGGAAAATGAACTGCTTAGCTCGCTGTCGCATTCGGAATAAGCAAGTATTGTACCAAGACTGTCGATTAGCTCATCAGGGAGAAGCTCGTTGTCATTGGCGTCGGGCTCTGCGTCCGGGGCTTCTGCTCTTGTATTGAAGCTGTCAAGCCTCATTTCCAGGGCTTCGGGGGTGCAATCAGCATAAGCAGAGAAATCACTGACAATGCGCCTCATGGTATCGCATACTGCCTGATAATCGCTGCTGCCTGCTTCGATATTTTGAAGCAGCAGGGTATAAAAGCCAAATATATCGTCACCGGCTTCATTGAAATAAAAATGTCCAAGCTTTTTGAGATATTCGTATTGCTCGCTTAAGGTAAGATATGTCTTTCTGAAGTCAAGGCTGCATTTTCGCAAAAGCCCGAGAGATACCGATATCTCCCTGAGCATTGCGCTGCCGGAGGCGTTTGAATATAAGCGCAGAAAGCCTGCATAAAATTCGCTCAGCCACATATCGGCGGCTTCGTCGCCGTAATAAGCGCTGAAGTCCTCAAGACCTTCTGCGCATAGAGGCTTCATCCTGTAACGTCCGCACAGCTTTGAGTAGCTGTCGTAATCTGCGGGCAGATGCTTATAGAGGTCGCTGCATTTTAATTGGGAAAGCGAGCAGGCATTTAACAGCAGGCCTATTTGCCTGAAGGAGGACATAAGCACAATAGCTGCGAGATTGGAATGGCTCTGAAGGAGCATTTCCAGAGCTTCAACATTTGCAATGGGATATGAGAGGATTGTTGTATCCTCAGCAGCTTCATATTCTAAAAAATGAAACTCTGAGCATATTTCACATATTCCGATTACATCACCCTTTGACAGCATTATACTGCCTCCGGGATAGGATTCCCTTACCTTTCCTTCAGCAATAAGTAAGAGAGCTGTTACAGGCTGTCCGTATGTAAAAATTTTAGTGCCGCCTGTGTAAATTTTTCCTGCCATATAATCACCCCGTAAATCATGTTAAATATATTTATATGATAACACACAAAGCGCTGTATTTGAAAGCTGTTTTTATTTTCTGCTGTACTTTTCGCAAAAATGTGTTAAAATAACATTAGTGTCATATTTTTGGCTTTTGTGTCTGCGCCTTGTGCGGCGCGGGGGTTTAAGAACACAGCAAGGCGGCTCATGCATTAAAAGCAGAGCGGAAACGAGGATTAAAGTGGAACGTGATGAAGAATATATGCATCGCATTATGATGGAAAATAAGGAGACTGTAATGCCGCTTCTGCGTTATCTCCCGTGGCTTATGCAGCATGCAGGAGAGTCGGCAAGCTCTGATTATAATGGTGACGGGCTGGCGGAACACTCAATTTCATTTCCCGTGTATGACAGTACGCTGCTTGGCTTTATAAGGGAGGCATCACAAAGCCCGCTTATGGACAAAAATTACCCATATGTCTATACCCGCAGCCATCTTAAGACACATGAGGACGAGCGACGGGTTATTGAGATGGCAACGTGGAAGGAATGGGATATTTTAAGGGGCATACTTTCAAAATATGTGCTCGGCGGCAGGGTGAAGTCTGTGCTCTGGAGTGAAGCGGTTAAGGAGAATATATTTTATCTCGTGCTTAAAAGAATGAAGGAGATTATAGAATTTTGGGATAAACCCATAGAGAATATATAATGTAATATACAGGATACATATATGTAATAGTTTTTGAAAGGCACAGTAAGAGAAAATGGGCGATAAATCAGTAAAAAAGAAGAAGTATATAGTTGAGACTGCCAGAAAAGTGTTTATGGAAAAGGGCTTCAGGAAGGTGACCATGAAGGACATTGTTGAAGCCTGTGATATCAGCCGCGGCGGTCTTTACCTTTATTTTGAAAATACCGACCAGATTTTCATGGAGGTGCTGAGAATGGAGAGTGAGGAGGCTGACGATTTGTTTTCGGACAGCATTAATGAGGATGCAACGGCCTCCGATATAC